>CAISEZ010000036.1 GCA_903884535.1 uncultured Verrucomicrobia subdivision 3 bacterium | reverse complement strand
GTTGGAAAACCTGCCCTACGCCTGCCACCAGCGTGGCGCTGGAGCCCACCTTTGACAAAGCGGAAATGTCTGCAGCCTCCGTTTTGAAAAATTATTTTCGGCGGCAGGCCAGCAGCGAAAGGCCGCCCAGCACGGCCAGCGTCAGCGTGGTTGGCTCGGGGACCGGGCCAGCCGTGCCGAAGCCGGCAGCCAGACCGGCCATGGTAGATGTGGACGAAGCCGGGATTGCTCCAGAAAGATACAGAAACGGCGTGCTCCAACCCAACGCCGTCCCGTAACCGCCGTTGGCCGCCGCCGCCAACTGGGGCGTGGCAAACTGCGCATCCCAACTGATCATATAAATGGCATAGGTGGTATTCCCCGTGGTGCCCGCCACCCCAAAAGTTGCCCCACCATTGTAAGCGATGGAACCGTTTGCCGCTGTCCGCTGGGCCGCCAGAGCGCCCGTCGAACTATTGGTCGCCAGCGTGAACTGGCCGTCTAAAATCGCATTCCAAGCTTGGTGAACATAATAAGGTTGGGAAAGATAACTCGCATTCGTCGGCGACGAAGCGAAACCCGTGGCCGCAGCCACATCCGGCGTCGTGTTCGTCGGCCCCCACAAAAACGTCGTGTTCACAGTGGTTGAAAGCACAAACACACCCTCCGTGGTAAAACCGTCATACGCCTGACTCTTGCCGGTAGTGAACATAAAATATCCCTGACCGAATGCGGCCGTGGTTGCCAGCCAGATGGCCAACAGATTAAGGGTGATGATTTTTTTCATGATGATTTTATTGTGTTGAAGGTTATCCCAGCCCGAGGTCCGCAAACTGTTATTAACCATCCACGCCAAGAACGCAATAAAAATTAGAACTGTTTACAAGTTTAAATGCGGCGAGTTTTCGCCAAGGCCGGAGAATTGGCGGCGGGCGGTTGGGTTTGAGCGGACTCACGCCGGCGGCCACTGCGTGACGTCGGGCAGATTTTCCAATCTGCCGGTGAACGGAACTTTCCAGTTCCGTGGTTTGGCGTGGTTCGCGTTGACGGTTTGCCGCGCGAGGAACTGGCGGTTGGAAAACCGCCAGCACCGGCAGGCTCGAAAGCCTGCCCTACACCGGCGGTCCGTCCCTACCTTTACTTCGTTTTGACGAGGCGGTAGAAGCGCTTGGCACCGAGCGGCGCGGTCTGCGTGCCGTTGTCGGTGAACGTCGAAGTGCCATGCACCGTGGTGGTGACCGGATTGGTGATGGTATGCCAGACCATCGGCGACGTGAACTGATCCGCCCATTGAATCTGATAATGCCCGCCAAAACCGGGCACCCACGACATCTGCGGATGGCTGGCGCTGGTTTTCACGCCGCTGAAATGCAGGCTGGAAAACTGGCCGACCACATCGAAGTTCACCTTCACATTAAACGTCACCGGCGCGTTGGTGAGATTTTGAATGACCAGATAATAGGTCGAGCCGGGAATAATGTTCGGCGGCCCCGGGAACACCGGCGAACCGTTCGTGCTCAAAATCGCGGGAGTGGCGATGTTGTTAATCGAATTCGGAATCAAGTCCACGTCGCCCGGACTGGTGATGGTGGGCGGGAACGCGGTGCTGAACCAGACGTTCACCGGCGAGCTGGCGGACAGCAAAAAGTTCGTCGCGTAGCTGGCCTGCTGCGGCACATTGACGACGTAATAGCCGAGGCCGGCGGCGCCCAGCGAATTATTGTTGGCGGTTCCGCCTGACAGCGTGCCCAGCGCCGCGATGGCCTGGTTGGTATTCGCAAAAATAAATTCCAACTGCCAGCTCACGAGCGAGGCGTTGGTGCTGGTTGCGCCGGTGCGGCGGTCGAGCACTTCCATTTCCCAGTCGCCAGCGGCGCTGGTGCCGATGATGGGGGCGAGCGACTGTTCGGCCTGATAATAAAGCTCGCTCGGAATCAGCGTCAGCGAAAACGCATCGAACACGGACTGCGCGCTGAAGTTGGTGGGCACGAGAGTGCCGGCCGCGAAGCCGCTGCGGGAGGCGTCGAGCACCAGCGGCGTGCCGGTCTGCGTGGCGGTGAAAGTCAGACTTCGCGCCTGCCAGCCGGCAGAGTTGGTGGCTTCGGGATTAATGTTGCTGTAATAGGCCAGACCGAAGGGCGTGTTAAGGCCGTCGGTCGTGAAAATTGTCGGCACACCGCCGGCCGTAGATTCATAAATGATGCCGCTGCTACCGCCATAGGCATCGGCGATATAAAGATTGTCGTTGGCGTCAAACACCAGCGCCGACGGGTATTTGAAGCCCGGGAGGGTGTTCACGATATTCGTATTCGGGGTCTGATATTCCACCACCGTGGTGCCGCCGTAATTCGCGACCCAGAGATTGGTGCCGGTGCTGTCAAACGCCAGCGCCGCCGGGCTGGAATTGTCCGCCTCGGTGACAAACAGGGTGCCCGCCGTGTTCGGCGCGGAAAAAATTCGAATCGTGCTGCTGCCGGGCGTGAAGTCGCCAAAGTTTGCGACATACAATTTTCCGCTGGCGTCAAAGGCCAGGCCGCGCGGGCCGTTCAAAACAGAACCGGTGCCGCCAATATCGGTTTCAAAAGTGCTCACCACGCCGGCTGGCGTGATTTTCTGAATGGTGTTGTCCACGAAATTGGCGACATACAAATTGCCGTTGACGTCAAACGCCAGCCCAGCCGGATCGTTACCGGTGTTGGCGAAGACGGACATCGTGCCGCCCGGCGTGATCTTCAAAATCTGGTTGGCGCCCGAATCCGCCTCATAGAGATTGCCCTTGAAGTCAAAGGCCAGTGCATCCGGCAGATTCAAGCCACTGAAAAATGTCGAACCATTTGTATATGGAAGAGTAAACTCCTCGATGGTGTCGTCATTGTAATTCGCCACATAAAGCCCGGTGAACGGCTGCGCGCCCACCGAATATTGCAGAATGTATTTCCGTCCAGGAATCGTCGGCAGCGTGTTCGATACCGCCCCGTTGCCCAGCACCAGCAAATTGGTGCCGTCGGTGGCCGGCGGATTCGTGGCGATGACCACCTGGTTGGTCAGCACAGTCCAACTGCCAAAGGTTGAACCTTGCAGATTGTTTTGGCGCGGATACGCCTCGAAGCTATCCGTCCACACCTCGCTATAATTCGTCTGGGCCGGCACGAACGGCGGCACGGCATATTTGATCGGCGTGGTTGTCAGGTTCGTGTCCTCGGTGAATCGGAGATAGAAAAAATTCGTCTGGATTCCACCAGCATGATAAATCCATGAGGTTCCATTCGTGCCAGCCGGATTTCCGAACTGATTCATGATAATGGTTAGGTAAGTGGAAACGATGCCGTTGGTCGGTCCAAATGGGACCGTGATATTCCGATATATTATATTATTTGGACCGGTGCCGGGGTTATTTGTAAAGCCAGTGTCCAAAATCAAATTGGCCGGAGTTACATTCGTCCCGTAATAGACGGTCATTTCATCGGCAACCGAGTAGAAATCGTAGCCAATCGGCAGGGTGCCTTGGATTACACCGACGTTGATGAAATTGGTGTCCGGTGCCCCATTACCGCTGGGCGTGACATTGACAAAGTTCGTCGTGACAATCGTCGTGCCGCAACCATCGGCGGAGTAGGCGCCGCGATTTTCCATCAGCGCATAGCGCGCGCCGGCGGGACTGACCAGCGTGAACGCCAGATCCGAAATGCGCGGATGATCCACGCGCAAGCCGACGTTGAAACCTTCAATGATGTCCGTGTTGGTCACGTTGATGAAATCCGACGTCAGCGCGTCGTCCGGCAGAAAAATGGGCGTGTCGGTGGAAGCATAATCCACGGTGGTTTCCGCCGCCGCCGAGAAGCCCAGCCGCGCGCCCAGTTCGACCGTGTGCGCCACCGTGTCGGGATTGTAAACGCCGACGTAATAAGTGCCCGGCGTCAGCGGCGGCCCGACGGAAATGGAATTGCTCAAGCCCGGCGGCGAGATGGTAGGAATCGTCAGTTGAACTTGCTGATCCGCATTATTCGTCGTCGGGGCG
>CAISEZ010000035.1 GCA_903884535.1 uncultured Verrucomicrobia subdivision 3 bacterium | reverse complement strand
GTTAGGGTTCAAACCGGCAATCGCGGTCGAGTAAGCGGACACTGTCGTCCCACCTTCGGAAACCTGCGTGTTTGCGGTGGTAACACCGGACGCACTGTTGTAATAGAAACCACGGTCAACGATCACGGCGTTATTGGATGCGGTAACCGTGCCGTTCAAAGTCGCACCAACCGTGGCCAGACTAGAAGCCGCCTGCGTCGTGACGACGGGAGCATTGGCACCAATGCCGGTCGCAGCCACATTCGGGCTGTTGGCGCCTGTGCTCGTGTGGGTGATGTTAGCCGAATAGCCAGTTTGCGCGGACGGATTAAAGCGGATGTAAATGATGGTGCTGGCCACGGAGCCGCCGCTCGGCGTCAAGCTAACTGAACTGCCAAAACCTGAACTAGCTGAAGTGGAAATCTGAAAATTCGCCGGCGCGGTGATGGTGATGTTGGCCGTCAGGTTCACACCCGAAACCGCGTAGGTCTGGTTCGCCGAAGTGCCGTTCACCGCTGTGGGTGAAAAATTGACTGAACTCGGATTGACTGAAATCGTGGGCGTCACAGACGCGCTAGTGGTGCCACTCGTGGTCGGCCCTCCAGCCGTGGCCATGTTGGCGCCGTTTTGGGCGATGGCTTGGAAAGTATAAGCCGTCGCCGGGGCCAGTCCGGTCACCGTCTTGGTGCCCCAAGTTGTGGCCGTTTGATATACTGCGCTTACTCCCAAAGCGCCATTTGCCTGAACATAGTTGCCGCCCGTCGTTTCTTGAATCGCGTAAGCCGTGGTTGAAGGATTGCCGTCGCCGGCGCCCACTGCCACATTCAAGCTGCTGGTCGTCGGACCGTTGACCGTCGGTGCCGTCGGCGTATTGGCTAGTGTCCAGAAATTAAGTTCCGGCGTGGACAAGGTGGTGCCCACCGCGTTGACAGCGTAAGCCACAAAATAATAATGCTGGTTAACGCTCAAGGTTGGGGACAATGTGTAAGCGCCTGCCGTTACCCCCACCGAAGTAAAATTATCATTCGTGGTCACACCCGCGCTGGTCTTGTAGCAAAAACCGCTGTCCGTAACCGTTGCGCTGCCGGCGGAAGTGACATTGCCGTTCAACGTGGCGGTTGTGTTGCCAATGCTGGTGGCAGCCGAAGCCGTCACCGAAGGCGCAATGTTGGCCGTGCCCCGCACCGTGAAGTCATCAATGTGTATGTTACCCGAAGTAGCAGTGCGATTGAATGTGAAACGGAAACGGAGATTGGGTTGACCGGCCGCCCCAACTGGTAAAGTAATCCAAGCCCCTCCATTCACAACCATCCACCCACCATTGGGAGCGACGTCGGTGAATGCAACCGAGTTCCACGTGGTGCCGTCGGCGCTCCAATCAATCGCAACGGGATAAGTATATTTGGTGCTTCGACTGGCTGCGTAGATAAATTGAATATTGTTGTAACCCACGGTGGAAATGACACCGGAAACCATTGCCACGCCGGTGAAGCTAGTCCCGGTGGCGCTGTTATCAGCCAAATTTGCACCGCCGGATGCCGTAATGGGGGTAGAATAACCTGTGGAAGCGGAGCCGGTTGACCCGATGATATTCGCCGAGTTATTTCCCGATGCAGTCCAGCCCGTCGGTAACGTGGCGGTCGTTCCGAAGTTTTGCGAATAAATAGTGCTTTGGGCGAGGCCGGTGATCGCGGACAAGGCCACGACGGCGATGGCGGCAAGGGTTCTAATTAATTTCATTTGAGTTTAGTAAATGGTTGTGGGTTGTTCGATTGAATGGTTTAAGTGACTGGCTATTCACTAGTGAAAGCCCGGGGAAATTATTTTTTATTATTGTGGTCGGTTCTAATTCACGGCACTGTTTTGCCACTGCAATCCCAGTTGATGTCTGGTTCGCCGGGATCTTTGCCGCTCGAATTAACCACGTAGGCGTATTTGAAATAACCTACATGCCCGTCGGAGAAAGCGATGTCCCCGCCATTGCTGTGCCGGGCCGAGAAGCGCGTGGTGTAACCATGCGGCGTGGCTAGATCAATCTGGTTCGCCGCGCTGCCATTGAACGGCGTCTCCGCCGACCCGTTGCGCACATCTGAAAACAGCACGAACGCCGAGGGATGCGCCACCATCTGCGATCTGAGAACCGTGGCACTCTCGTTCGCCAGTGATTTTGAGTTCATCGCGAAGTTGAAGAGTGGCCGCTTGGTCGCATCCAGCCAGCCGTGATTCTGCGGGATGTCTTCTGCGGCGACACCATCAGCCTGTGCCTTGCCGCAGGTGAAAATAGATTTTTTTGTGGCAAATGTCGCGGGATCGCTAACCCAACTGTAAAGCGGCTTATCCGCAACATACGAAGGCAGCGCATTAAACCACACGTCATTGCCGGTGCCGACCAGATGAAATGTGTTAATGTCGCCCCACGTGGGCGTGTCCTGTTGCGGCAGCGAGCTGACCTGATACCGGGGAAAAGGAAAGACTTGGCTGTTATCGTCCACATACATCGTATCCGCCAGACCCCATTGCCTTAAATTATTGTAGCACGCGATTTGTTGAGCCTTAGATTTGGCTTTCGCCAGAGCCGGTAAAAGCATCGCCGCCAAGATGGCGATGATGGCTATCACCACCAGCAGTTCAATCAAAGTGAAACCAAACCGCTTGGATTTTGTTTTGTGAGTCATTATTGCTCGTGGAAACGCATCTCATCCATTTCAGAGAAGGCGCAACCTCGAGCAAGAGAATAGAAATAGATTATGTCGATTCTAAGAGTATCAGGTAACAAACGTGATACTCTTGGATTACAAACCTGTCTTAAAAAAGTTACCTCCCGCGAGAATCGGTATTGCATTTGCCGTCGCAGCGCAAAACAAACAACCTGATTGGCGCATTTAGCCAGTTACCCCTTGACCTGACATTAAACGGACATGTTCAAGGCATGGCGTTAAACTTCACAGGCAACTTGGCCCCCCGACAAATGGCCCCGTTTTTTAAACCGAACACGGTGCTAGAATCGCGTCCGCCATGCCGTGGACGATTTTCTTGTCGGCGGGCACAATCGTCGCCAGCACGCCGCCGAGCGCGGACCGCAAATTGTCACCCTCGCCGCTCACAAAATAATACGGACACAGCCGCGCCCTGCCCTTCATCGGCACCAATTCGTTCTTCGCGAAATCAAACCAGCTTGCGTCCACTTGCGAGGGCTTGTGGAAACGCTGCAACACGCTTGGCGACGTCTCAAAATTCTTCAGCGCCGCATCCACCGCCGCGCTCCAGTCCGCGCCGGATAAATCGCTGCCAAGATAAACGCCGCGCGCGCCCCAGGCATTTTCGGAAAAGCCGGACACCTTCAAAATCAAATCTCGTTCGCGCTGCGACATCGCCTTGAGCTGCGCCCAGTCCGTGAGATTGAGTTCCGGAATGGCCGCGTGCGGCGGCAGCGGCGTCGGATCCACGAGCCAGGTGTAGGGAATGATTTTCTTCAGCCGCGCCAGAAAACCTTCGCCCAGTTCCTGCCGCCAGAAGCTGTGCAGGTTCCGGTTCCACAGCAGCGCGAACAGCATCTTTTCCTCAAACAGCGGCTTCGGCGGCGGCGTCAGGCGGATTTTCTTTTCCGCCGCGAGTTCGAAAATCTGTTTCGCATTGGCAACATTGGGCAAATCGAACAGCTCGAAGAAACGATAAACGGCGGCGCCTTCGGAAAACTGGTTGAAGGTTGAAGGTTGAAGGTTGAAAGTTGCGCCGCCGCGCTGATTTAGCTGTTCGGCCAGCCACGCCATTTCCGGTTTGTAAGTCGCAGCTTCTTCAGAGACGACGAGGTGAACCTGCTTCGCATCGCCAAAAATACTTTCAAAGCCGCGCAGCATTCCGTCCGCGCCGCCAAGCGGGTGGAGAGTTGAGGGTGGAGAGTTGAGGGCAGAATACGTTTTGTTCAACCACCCCGTCAGCCCGATGCCGCCGGGAACCGAATCCAGTTCCGTGACGCTGAAACCATTTTCCATCAGCAAAATGTCCGGCCGGATGACGCGCGGGACGTCGTTTTTGAAAGCGGCGGCACGCTGCAGCTCGATCAATTCTCGCGGCTTGCCCAAGTCCAGCCAGCGCGCGACCCATTCCGGCTGCTTGCCCTCGACGCTCTTGCGGTAAAGCAGATTGGTCGCGCGATAAAACTGCAGCAGCACGCGCCCCAGCGATTCGATTTCCTGCGCCAGATTTTCGCCCAGCGGAAACGGCGCCGGCGAAATCTTCCAGTCCAGTCCGGCAAACAGCCCGCCAGCGGGAATGGCAGCGCGGATGAATCTGGCTTGGTCGGCAGGCGTGTTCACAAAATCAGGACGGCGGCGCGTGATTTACGGCACTGGCACAGCGTTTAGAATTTTTTTGACGATGGCGTCGCTGGTCACGGATTGCGCCTCGGCTTCGTAAGTCAAAATGATGCGATGCCGCAGCACATCCGGCCCGATGCTTTTCACATCTTCCGGGATCACATAATCGCGGCCCTGCAACAGCGCCCAGGCTTTGGCGGCGATGGTCAGATAAATCGTCGCGCGCGGTGACGCACCGAACTGGATGAAATGTTTCAGTTCAAGTTTGTGTTCGTCCGGCTTGCGTGTGGCGAAAACCAGTTTGACAATGTAGTCGCGGATTTTTTCGTCCACGTGGATTTGGTCCACGATTTTTTGCGTGGCCAGAATTTCGTCGAGGCCGACCACGGGTTTGATGACGGTCTCCGGCGCGGTGAACGCCATGCGATCCAAAATGTGCCGCTCTTCCGCAAACGACGGATAATCCAAAATCACTTTGAACATGAAGCGGTCCACCTGCGCCTCGGGCAAGGGATACGTGCCTTCCTGGTCAATCGGATTTTCCGTGGCCAGCACGAGAAACGGCGACGGCAGCTTGCGCGTTTCGCCGCCGAGCGTGACTTGGCGTTCCTGCATGGCTTCGAGCAACGCACTTTGAACTTTGGCCGGCGCGCGGTTAATTTCATCGGCGAGCACAAAATTCGCAAACACCGGTCCCTGCGTGACGTGATATTTGCCGTCCTGCGGCGAATAAATTAAATTGCCGACAATATCTGCGGGCAGCAGGTCGGGCGTGAACTGGATGCGCCGGAAACTCGCCTGCACCGCCGCCGCGAGCGTGCGGACGGAAAGCGTTTTGGCCAGGCCGGGCACACCTTCGAGCAGGACGTGGCCATTGGCGAGCAGACCGACGAGCAGGCGCTCGACGAGTTGTTCCTGGCCGACAATCACGCGGCCGACTTCGGTGCGCAGCGTCCGGATCCAAGCCGAAGTTTCCGCGACCTGTTCTTTCAACGGTTTGCTCATGGCCGCTGAATTTAGTGCGGGATTTACGGGAACTCAAGCGCCGTCGCCGTTTTAGTTCTTGAAACGACCACGGAATTATTCCCACATTGAACGAATCCAAAACATGAAACAACGGACATTCCACTTCGGGCGTTTTCAAATCGGTGCGCTGGCGCTGCTGCTGGGCTTAAAACTATCCGCTGCGCCGGTCTGGCTAGACGAATTGGACATGAGCAAGACCACGCAGGGTTGGGGCGAGCC
Source organism: uncultured Verrucomicrobia subdivision 3 bacterium (assembly GCA_903884535.1). Lineage (GTDB taxonomy): Bacteria > Verrucomicrobiota > Verrucomicrobiia > Limisphaerales > UBA11358 > UBA11358. The sequence goes on along the minus strand of CAISEZ010000035.1, from coordinate 38,856 downwards.
GCATAAAAACCAGTCCGTCGAGGGCCACGCGTTGAGCATCGGCGGCGTGACGTTCCAACACGGCCTCGGCACGCATGCCGAAAGCGAACTGCGGCTGAATCTCAACGGCAGCGCGGAAAAATTCTCGGCGTCGGTCGGCGTGGACGATGAAGCGAAAACTCATCCGGGCACCGTGGAATTTTCCGTGATTGGCGATGGGGAAACCCTTTGGCAGAGCGGCGTGATGCGGCCCGGCGATCCGGCCAAGGCGCTCGACGTCAAGCTCACCGGCGTCAAATTGCTGGTGCTGCAAGTCGGCGACGCCGGCGACGGCATAGAATACGACCACGCCGACTGGGCGGACGCAAAATTTGAAATTTCCGGAGCGCGGCCGGAAACGATTTCTTCGGCGTCTGAAGCAGGGGTGAATGACGCGGTGATTTTGACACCGCCGGCTCCGGCCACGCCGCGCATCAATGGCGCGCCCATTTTCGGCGTGCGGCCCGGCCACGATTTTCTGTTCACGATTGCGGCGACCGGCGACCGGCCGATGACATTTTCCGCCGACCATTTGCCGAAAGGGCTGAAGCTCGACCCGCAAACCGGGTTCATCACCGGCACGGTGGCGAAGCGCGGCGAATATGTGGTGACGCTGCGCGCCAAAAATAAAATCGGCAAAACCAAGCGTGCGTTGAAAATTATCTGCGGCGACCAAATCGCGCTCACCCCGCCAATGGGTTGGAACAGCTGGAACTGTTTTGCCGGCGCGGTGTCGGCGGAAAAAGTCAAGGCCGCCGCCGATGCCTTCATCCAAAGCGGCCTGCAAAACCACGGCTGGACCTACATCAACATTGACGACTACTGGCAGACACACCGCGATTCCAAAGACCCGACGCTGCAAGGGCCGGCGCGCGCCGCCGACGGCCGCATCCTGCCGAATCCGCGTTTTCCGGACATGAAAGGTCTGGCGGATTATGTTCACGGTAAAGGTTTGCGCATCGGACTTTATTCCTCGCCCGGCCCGTGGACCTGCGGCGGCTGTGTCGGCAGTTTCGGCCACGAGCAACAGGACGCGCAGCAATACGCGGCGTGGGGTTTTGATTATCTGAAATACGACTGGTGTTCCTACAGCCCGGAGCTGGAAGCGCAGCGCGATGCCCTCACCAATTCGGCCGGCATTAAAAGCTGGTCGAGGGTCAGGACCAAAAATGTCGCCGAGTTAATTTATCCCTACTCGGTGATGCACGCGGCGCTGGAGCGGGCGAACCGCGACATCGTTTTCAGTCTTTGCCAATACGGCATGGGCGACGTGTGGAAATGGGGCACGCAGGTCGGCGGCAATTGCTGGCGCACGACCGGCGACATCACCGACACCTGGGGCAGCATGACCGGCAACGGTTTCAAATCCGCGGGCCACGAAGATTTCGCCGGGCCGGGGCACTGGAATGATCCCGACATGCTGGTCGTCGGCAAATTGGGCTGGGGCAAACTGCGGCCGACGCGCCTCACGCCGAACGAACAATACACGCACATCAGCTTGTGGTGCCTGCTGGCCTCGCCGCTGCTCATCGGCTGCGATATGTCGCAACTGGACGATTTCACCCTGAGTTTGTTGAGCAACGACGAAGTGCTGGCCGTGGATCAGGACGCGCTCGGCAAACAGGCCGCGCGGATTTCTCAAAACGGCAAACTGGAAGTTTGGGCCAAGAACATGGCCGACGGCTCAAAATCCATCGGCTTGTTCAACCGCGGCGAAACCGAAACCAGCGTGACCGTGAACTGGTATGACCTCGGCCTCACCGGCAAACATCCGGTGCGCGATTTGTGGCGGCAAAAAGATCTTGGGAAATTCCAGGATGCGTTCAGCGCCAGCGTGCCGCGCCACGGCGTCGTGCTGGTGCGCGTCTGGTAAATTTCACCGGCAAATCCTATGAAAATAAAATGGGTGTTGGTTTTGTGTTTCGCGCTGCCGCTTTTTTCCGGCCGGGTTTTTGCGCAGACCAACCAGACTTTCGCCGCGCGCGGAATTGTTCAGCAAATTTCCACTGACCGGCGCACGGCCACCATCCAGCACGAGGCGATTCCCGGCTACATGGCCGCGATGACGATGGATTTTTCCGTGAACGCAACCAACGAGTTGAGCGGCATTTCGCCAAACGATGAAATCACATTCACGCTCGCCGTGACGGAAAATGAAAGCTGGATTGAAAATATCCATTTCGTCTCCCATCACGTGGGCCAGGTGACGAATCACGTTTTTGTGTTTCATGCCGATGCGCCGGAACTGAAAGTGGGCGACCGGTTGCCGGACGGCGAGCTGACGACCGAAGCTGGCAGCCTGATCCGGTTTTCCGATTTTCACGGGCGCGCGGTGGCGTTCACATTTTTTTTCACGAGCTGCCCGCTGCCGGAATTTTGCCCGCGCATGAACCGGAATTTTTCCGAGGCGCGGAAAATCCTGCTGGCCGACACGAACGCGCCGGCGAACTGGCAGTTCCTTTCCATTTCGTTCGACACCCATTTTGACACCCCGGAAATCTTGTCGGGCTACGGCAAATATTATCGCGGTGACGACACGAACCGCTGGCTGTTCACCGTGGCGACGACGAACACGCTGGCCGAACTGTCGCCCGCGGTGGATCTGCATTTCTGGCGCGAGAACGGTTCCATTTCGCATAATTTGCGGACGGTCGTGCTGGATGCCAGCGGGAAAATTTTCCGGCAGTTCGACGGCAACGACTGGACGCCGCAACAACTCGCCGACGCGATCGCCGAAGCCGCGCGCAACCAATAATTATTCAGCCGCGCCGGTCAGCGGAAGGATACAAATTCGACGGGCTGGGTTCAGAGGATTTGTGGTGCGGCAAACTCGGCGTGGACGGCTGAATGAATTCCATCACCTCGCCCGCAAACCGCAGGACGTTCACGACGGGATGGCCGGAACTCCAAAGCTCTTCCAACATTTTGTCCACGCCGTCGCCCACCACGCGCACAACGCAGACCGGTAATTCCTCGTGGCGAGTCCAAATGAGGCTGATCACTTTCAGCTGGTGACGCCGCGACAATTTGCCGGCCAGCTCAAAAACGTCTTCGCTCTGCGTCGCGTCGAACGTGATGCGCGCGCCTTTTTCATCCGAGGCGAACAGACTGACAAAGGCGCGGAAAATATCCGACTCGGTGATGATGCCGGCGAGCGTGCGATCCCGCAGCACCGGCAAGGCGCCGATTTTGTGCGCGCACATCAACGCCGCAGCCTCCTCGATGGGCGTGTCCGGCGTGACGCTGCGCGGGCTGGCGGTCATGATTTGCGCGACGGTCGTGGACGTGAGCCGCGCGTCCGGGCCTTCGATGGCGAACGGATTGACGTGCGGCGGAAAGGCGTGGATCACATCTTTCGCCGAGATGATGCCGAGCAGGCGCGGGCCGTCCGGCCATGGTTCCACGACCAGCAGCCGGCGCACTTTTTTTTGCGCCATCAGCTTGGCCGCTTCGGCCGCCGGCGTTTCCGGAACCACGGTCGCCGGGCCGCGCGTCATCCACATGCTCACGTTCATGCGTCGTTATCGGCGAAATCTTGAAACGCTGCAGTTTTAGCGGGAACGGCCGCGTGTCTTTGCGCTTTTTTCAGCGGTCAAACTGGCATAAGCTGCGGCATGAATCTGACGGAACAGATGAAGCAATTGGCCAAACAGGCCAAAGCCGCTTCGCGCGAACTGGCGAAGCTAACTACGGCGGAGAAAAATGCCTGCCTGCTGGCGATGGCCACGGCGCTGGAACAAAACGCCGCCGCCATCAAAGCCGCCAACGCGCTGGACATGGAAGTGGGCGCGAAATTGAATTTATCGGCCGCGATGCTGGACCGACTCAAGCTGGATGACAAAAGAATTTCCAGCATGGCGAAGGGATTGCGCGAAGTCGCGGCGCTGCCAGACCCGGTTGGCAGAATTCTGGACGAGCGCATCCGGCCGAACGGGCTGAAGCTGCAAAAAATTTCCACGCCCATCGGCGTCGTGGTGATCATTTACGAATCGCGCCCGAACGTCACGGCAGACGCGGCGAGCCTGTGTTTCAAATCCGGCAATGCCACGATTCTGCGCGGCGGCAAGGAGGCGCTGAACTCCAACCAGATCATCGCCAAGACCATGATTGATGCCGGCAAAGCCGCCTGCCAAGGCTTTCCCGAACACGCGATCCAGGTCGTGCCCACGCCCGCTCGCGAGGCGATTCCGATTCTGCTGTCGCTCACGCAATATGTGGACCTCTGCATGCCGCGCGGCGGCGAGAGCCTCATCCGCGCCGTGGCGGACTGCTCGAAGGTGCCCGTCATCAAACATTACAAGGGCGTCTGCCACGTTTTTGTGGACGCCGATGCCGACTTGAAAATGGCGGAAGAAATTGTTTTCAACGCCAAAGTCCAGCGCCCCGGCGTGTGCAACGCGGCCGAGACCTTGCTCGTGGATATAACCGTGGCGGAGAATTTTCTTCCGCGCATCGGCGAAAGACTTTTTGCCAAGCACGTCGAGATCCGCGGCGATGAGGCGACGCGCGCAGTCTTGAATGCAAAACTGAAAATTCAAAACGCAAAACTACGCGCCGTCAGCGAGCAGGATTGGTTCACGGAATACAATGACTACATCCTGAACATCCGCGTGGTGGACGGCGTCCGGGCCGCGGTTGACCACATCAATTTTTACGGCTCAGCGCATTCGGACAGCATCGTCACGAATAACGAGGCGCACGCGAAGCAGTTCCTTGCCGAGGTGGATTCGGCGGCGGTGTATTGGAACGCCAGCACGCGCTTCACCGACGGCGGCGAATTCGGCATGGGCGCAGAGATCGGCATCAGCACCGACAAAATCGGCGCGCGCGGTCCGATGGGCTTGGACGAATTGACCAGTTACAAATGGCTCGGCTTTGGCACTGGGCAGGTCCGGACTTAATCCAAAGGGCTGAACGGATGCACGAAGTTTTGCGCAAAAAATGGAAAGAGAAATTTCCAGCCCGACAACTAAAAATATGAATTGGACAATCCTCCTGCTCGCCACGGTTATTCTTGCCGCCTTTTTGATGGTCTCCAAAGGTGGCCAAATATCGGCCAAAGATGCGGCGGCTTATCTGATAACTGGCGCGGTGGTGATTGACGTGCGCAGCCCCGGCGAATTCAACTCCGGTCATCTGACCAACGCCATCAACATCCCGCTGGATGAAATCGCCACCGCCGTGCCGCAGCGCTGGCCCGACAAAAGCCGGGTGCTGCTGCTCCACTGCCAGAGCGGAATGCGCAGCGGCGTGGCGCAAAAAAAATTGAACAGCCTGGGTTATACGAATGCCTTCAATCTCGGTTCTTACAGCCGGGCGCAGAAAATTCTGGCCGGACAGTGATTTGCACCGTTTCCAACGCCGGCGCTGCGGCGCGGGTCATGGGTGCATGAGCCGAAAGAAGTTGGGGCCATTGTTCGTCGTGGGAATGGTCGCTTGATAATTTGCGCCCATGATATTGAGACTGTTCGTCAGGGTTAACCAGTTGGTCGTGCGCAAATCCGTGTTCCGCTGCAAGGAATAGCCGGTGAAATTCGTCAGCCAGGTGACGACCAGCGCGTGCGGCTGCGGTGCAGCGAGCGCCAACTGCGGAACAAAATTGGCCACCAGCGATTGATTCATAATCGTCGTGAAAGAGTAACTGGGCGAAGTGCTCACGACCGCGCCATTGGCCGTCCAGTTTGCAAAACCATACCCGGCGTTCGGCGCGGCGGTGACGGTCACCTTGGTGCCATTGGTATAAACACTGTCGCCAGCGGTTGTGCCGCCGATGAGCGGCGAAGCCAAGGTATCCACCGCGCTGTGCGGCGGCATGAATGCGCCGGCGCTGACCATGAACGGATATTTTTTAACCAGCACGGCATTGTTGCTGGCCGTGACGGTCACGGTGAGCAGGTAATTTCCGGCGACGCCGGGCGTGCCATAAACGCGGCCATTCACGGCATCAAAGGCCATGCCACTGGGCAGGATTCCGTTGGTGGTCGCAACGAAATTCGTGTTCTGCGCAATGACGAGGCTGCGGGTGGGATACGGCACGCCGACTTGGCCGTCGGGCAGATGATCAATCAAACCCAGCGGCGGCGAGCCGGCCAGGGCAGACATTTGCGCGCCCAGAAATTTGCCGACGACAACGGTGTTGGAATAGGTGCCCGTGCCGTGAATACCGTCCGTTCCGGGCATCTGGCAGAGCGCTTCGTGCGTCGGCGGTTCGGTAACGTCATACGGTCCGACATAGGCGTAATATTCGTAGCGATAGGTGACCACGTCGTCGCTGTTGCCCAGATTATGATTTGGTCCCGCCAGTTTTCCGTTCGGTCCGCCGATGCCGTTGGTCGGATTGTAGTCGCTGGACATATAATCAATTTGCAGCAGCTGCCACTCGGTTTCGACTTCCACATTGGTCTGGCCGTTGCGCCAGTCTTTGCCGTTCGGATTGGCCGGATCGATACTCATCAAGTCTCCAATCTTCACTTCGGTATTGGTGTGCGAAGTGGTGGTGATCACTTTGACCCAACTGGCATCGCTGAACTCATACGCGGGCGGCGCGACGGGAACGGGGGCCGGGATGACAGCCGCAGCGACGGCTGGCACTCCAACACCCGGCTGAGTGTAGTTAAAAACCGGCGTGGTGACGTTCACCTGCCCGCCGCGAGTCAGCGTGTGGCCGCCATTGTCAATCATCCAAAAATACAAAACCTTGCTGGGGTTGGTGCGGTAGCCGACGCCGAAATGTTCGCCGCCGAAATTAGTGCCGGGATTGGTGAATTGATGACCCATCGTCGGCGGAATCGGCCCGGCAGGAACCGCGGTGTAAGCCGACCAGCCGGTGTTCGTCCAGACGGCCTGATAATCCACAAGCACATTGGTATGCCAGGCTCCCGAAATAAAGGCGGTGGTCTCCGTTATTTTTGGTGTGCCGTAGTGATTGTAATCAAAAGTGTAACTGAGCTCCGCGCTGTGGCAGTCATCTAACTCGATCTCGAAGCCGTGCGCCGGCACGCCGTTGTCATTCACGGTGTCAAAGTTGTTGACCGTGCCGTAAGCCTGGCTGGCACGGGCAGTGAAACCGCTCACGGCCAGCAGGCACAGCCCAAACAAACAAAGTTGTGCCAGCGGTGAAAAGGAGGCCTGCCAGAGGTCGCCTGACTTTTTTTTGCGAAACGGAATTTCCATAGTTTTTCTTTTTAATTTTTCGGGTTTTGAATTTTCTGCCATCAGCCTAGCACCGCACCATGAAGCCTAGGTTAATTGCGGATGAATTTTTGTTAATCATCCGGCGGGGACGGAACCGGTCCCAACCGGCGACACACGGAGGATTGGGCTGATAACACGCGGGCCGGCCGTTTTGAAGGCGCCGGAAAACCGCGGCGCAAGGGTGCCAGCCTCCCGGCCACGCGATTTGCCGGCATTTGATGGTTTGACTTGGCCGCGCGGGCGGCGCAGCTTCAAGGCGTTCAACCATGAAAATTTTACTGGTGGAAGATGACCGGAAGATCGGCCAGTTCGTGAAGAAAGGACTGGAAGAGGTCTCGTGCGGCACCACCTGGGCGCGCAGTTGCCAGGAGGCGCGCGCGGCGGTGGCGGACGGCCAGTTTGACGTCGTCGTCCTCGACATCGGCCTGCCCGACGGCAACGGCCTGCAATTGCTGACCGAATGGCGTGACAAAAAACTCGCCGCCCCGGTGCTCATCTTGAGCGCCCGGCACGAAGTGGACGATAAGATCGCCGGCCTGAATCTCGGCGCGGATGATTACTTGACCAAGCCGTTCAGCTTCGGCGAATTGCTGGCACGGCTGCGTTCGCTGGTCCGCCGCCATTCCGGCCAGAAAAAAACCGTGCTCGAGCGGCGCGACCTCCGGCTGGATTTGCTGGCGCACGAAGTCTCCCTCGCCGGCAAGCGGGTGGAGCTGACGCAGCGCGAATTTGCGCTCCTGGAATTTTTTCTGCAAAATCCCGCCCGCGTGCTGACCCGCACCCAGATCGCCGAGAAAATCTGGGACTGCCACTTCGACATGGAAACCAACCTCGTGGACGTCTATGTCGCCAAGCTGCGCTCCAAGCTGCGCCGCAACGGCGAAACCGAGCCGCTGTTTCAGAGTGTGCGCGGCGTGGGCTACAAACTCGCATGATTCCGCTGCGCACCTCGCATGTTGTCTTCTACGCCGCCGTCGTGACGCTGACAGTCACGCTGGCGGTCGGGTTCGGCTTTTGGTTCATTCGCGGGCAAATGCTCACCGGCAATGATTTTTTGCTCGATGCGGAGAGCAAAGAAATTCTTTCCCGCATTGCGCAAATCCCGCCGCCGATTGAGGCCGAAAAGATAGCGGCGGCCTTGAAGGAACACACCGAATATGACGAGGCGCAGTTTTATTTCCAGGTGCATGAGCCGGCCGGCAAAGTCATTTACCACTCGCCCAATTTGGGGGAGCAGTCCTTGACCGACCTGACTGGCGGCTTGGACAAACGCACGCTCACGCTGCCGCCGCTCGGTCTGCTGCGCGTGGCGGAATACCATACGCCAACGATTCATTTGCAGATTGCAATGTCATTGCAGAATTTTCAAAGCATCAACGACAGTTTCGTCCGGGTTTTTTTGATCGGCGTGCCGCTTATCGCGATTTTGAGCATTTGGTTCGGCACGGCGTTGCGCGATTCCACGCTGCGCCCGGTCCGCCTGATGCAGTCGGCTGCCCAGCGTATCAGCGCCAGCAACCTAGGTGAACGCATCGTCGTTTCTCCCCGTGGCGGAGAAATGGCCGATCTCGCCCGGTTGTTGAATGACATGATTGACCGGCTCGAAAAATCCTTCAACCACGCGAAGCGTTTCACCGCCGACGTTTCTCATGAACTGATGACGCCCTTGTCTATCATCCGCCTGCACACCGAGCGGCTGCTGAACGACCCGGAGCTGCCGGCGAAATACCACCACTCGGTCGAAGAACAATTGCAAGAAACGCTGCATCTGACCGACACGCTCGAGCGCCTGCTGATGCTCGCCAAGGCGGATGCCACCGCGCTGCCGCTCAAGCTTCAGCCGGTCGCCGTCCATGAGTTCGTCGGGCAGTTCGCCGAGGATGCTTTGTTGCTGGCCGAGAGTCGGGGCTTGAAAATGGTGCTGACCCAAAACGACGTCGGCACGGCAACCTTTGATCAGGGGTGGTTGCGTCAGGTGTTGTTCAACCTCCTGTCCAATGCCATGCGGTTCAGCCCGCCAAATGGAATCATCACATTTAACTCACGCAGCGCTGGCGGAAAATGGAACGTGGAAGTTTGGGATGAAGGAACTGGTGTGCCCCCAGACCGCCTCAACGACATCTTCGAGCGCTTCGTGCAAATCGCGCCGCGCTCCGAACCCGGTTCCGGGGCGGGCCTCGGGCTGGCCATTTGCAAAAGCATCGTGACCCTCCACAATGGCCACATCGCGGCCCGCAATCGGACGGATCGCAGCGGTCTGGTCGTGACCTTCTCCCTGCCGCTCGCCAATCAAAACGGCTGAAGCGGCGGCGCATTTCCCAGCCCGCGGCCGGCACCGTCAAATCTCTGGATGAAACACGGCGACGGCGCATTTGGCATCCTTCGCCATCTTGCCGCAGACCAGGTTGCACAGCGAAAAAACCATCGGATCGGCGATTTCGTAGCGGATGGAAGTGCCGTCGCGTTCCCGCTTCACCAAATGATGATCGTGAAGAATCGCCAGTTGTTTGGAGACATTGGCCTGCTTCAGCCCGCTGGCTGCCACCAGTTCATTGACTGTCAGCGGCCCGGCGTGCAGCGCCTGCAACAGGGCCAGCCGGCTGGCTTCGGACAGCACGGCAAACAGCCGGGACACGGCCGCGAGTTGGTCGGCGGACAAAATCTTGCTTTTTTGCTTTGGCATGGCTCGGTTAAAACTGGCGGGCACAAGCAATAGGGTTTTGATCCGCTTAGCAAGTTGTTTTTGACAGAGCCGATATATGAATACATATTCATAGTGTATTAATTCAGCCTTAATCTTCCCCTGCTAGGCTGCCTAGCCGAACTTGAAAACAAAATGATTTACCTATGAAAACCAGACTTTTTTTAGCGGTGGTGTTGGCGCTGGCGTTGCCGCTTTGGGCGGCGAACAACCAGATTCTCGGCTGGAACAACCTGGGGATGCACTGCATGGACAGTGATTACTCGGTGTTCAGCATCCTGCCGCCTTACAACACCATCGAAGCGCATCTCATCGTCGGCGGCAAGCTCGTCACGAACGGCAGCGGCTACACGGTCACTTATCAGGCGGTCGCCGATCCCAGTGGATCAATCAATACCACCGCGATGGGCAAGGGAAATTACTACACTTACGCGCAGGCCATCTACGGTGCGGGGCTCGCGCCGGAAGGCGGACTGGCGGGCTGGAACATGCCGGGCGTCAGCAACACGCCGCAGGGAATGTTGTTTGAGTCGACGAATCATCCCGCCGCCGGCGTCGCCACGCCGGTCAACTGGTGGCGCGCGGAAGGTATTCCGATTACGCCCTACGACGACGCGCATCTTAAAAATGCGTATCCCATGATGCGGCTCATCGCCAAAAACGGCACGACGCCCATCGCCACGAATGACATCGTGCTGCCCGTCTCCGATGAAATGGACTGTCGCGCGTGTCATGCTTCCGGCACGCAGGCGGCCGCAAAACCCGCTGCGGGCTGGGTGTGGAGCGGCATTCAGGAGCGCGATTTTCGGCTGAACATTCTGCGGCTGCACGATGAACATCAGTTTGCCCAGCACGGGACGGTTTATCAGGCGGCCTTGGCGACCAACGGTTTTAATCCGCAGGGGCTTTATCGCGGCGTGGTCGCCGACAACCAACCGGTCCTCTGCGCGGCATGTCACGCCTCGGAAGCCCTGGGCAAGCCGAGCTTCCCCACGGTTCCGCAGTTGACGACTTCGATTCACGCTTTCCACGCGCATGTCATGGATCCTATTTCCAGCCTCACGCTCGACAGCTCCGATAACCGTTCAGCGTGCTACCGCTGCCATCCTGGCTCCGCCACGAAATGTCTGCGCGGCGCGATGGGCGGCGCGATTGCCACCGATGGCTCGATGTCCATGCAATGCCAGAGCTGCCACGGCAACATGAGCACGGTCGGCTCCTCCAGTCGCGTTGGCTGGTTCATGGAACCGAATTGCGCGAGCTGCCATACGGGCACGGCGACCAGCAACAATGGCCAGATTCGTTACGCCTCCATCTTCACCGACACCAACGGCACCGTGCGCGTGCCGGTGAACCAGACTTTCTCGACGCAGCCAAATATTCCAGCAAATGGCATCTCGCTTTATCGTTTTTCAAAGGGGCATGGCGGCCTGCAATGCTCCGCCTGCCACGGTTCAACGCATGCGGAATTTCCGAGCACGCACGCCAATGACAACGTGCGGAACATCAAGCTTCAGGGCCACGCAGGCATGATGGTGGAATGCACCGCCTGCCATACCACCACGCCGACCAACTACGTCGGCGGACCGCACGGGATGCATCCAGTGGGATCGTCGTGGGTTTCCGCTCATCCGAATTTTGTCGAAAACTCCGGCGCCTCGCAGTGTCAGGCGTGTCACGGGACGGATTATCGCGGCACGGTGCTTTCGCGAATGCAGGCGGACCGCACCTTGAGCGCCTTCGGCACCAAGACATTTTTCCGCGGCACCATCATCGGCTGCTACACCTGTCACAAAGGGCCGGGCAGTGATACCAGCAACACCAACGCGGTGCCCACCGTGAACAATGTTTCCGGCAGCACGCCCAACAACACGCCGTTGAATTTGCCGGTTACGATCACGCCGGTCACCGCCTCGTTGCGAATTATTTCCCAGCCCGCCAATGGCTCGGTTGGCGTGAGCAGCAACGTGCTGACGTATTTCCCGGACGCTGGGTTTGTGGGCAACGCCACGTTCACTTACGCCGCATGGGACGGCTCCAAAAATTCCATGCTCGCCACGGGAACAGTCACAGTTGCACAAGGGCCGATTTCATTGACCATCGCTGCGCATGTTACGACCAACGCTCCGGCGGGCTGGCCGGTGGCGTTTGACGTTGTCGCCACGCCGGTCAACACCATCGCGCCGGTCAATTTCACCTGGAACTTCGGCGATGGTTCAGCCGCCAGCACCAACCAGTTCGCGCAGCACGTCTTTGGCGCGCCGGGAATTTACTCGTGGCAGGTGGTGGCCACGGCGGGAACAGCAGCAGCCACCAATACCGGCAATCTCGTTATCAACGCACCGGCGGCCCTGGCGATGGTTCCAGCCAGTCATACGTCATTGAGCCTGTCATGGCCTTCGTCCATGCCGGATGTGGCGGTTGAACAATCAGACTCGTTGGCCAATGCGATCTGGACCGTCGTGACGAATCTCCCGGTAGTTGGGCCGGATAATTCAAGCGTGAATCTGCCCGTGACCGGCGGCAACCGCTTTTTCCGTGTCCGCCAGCCGTGGTAAATTATGCGTTGGATTTCAACGCGCGCCGCGGGCTGGATCAACTGCGGGCGCAACGGGCGGATTCAATCCGCAAGTTGCGCCCGCACCAGTTCGCACATCTTGATGGCGAGCCGGTCTTTGACGCCGTAATAAACACACTGGCCGTCTTTTTCCCGCTCCAAAATCCCGGCGGCGGCCAGTAGCGCGAGGTGCTTGGACACGTTCGCCTGCGTCGCGCCGGTCGCGGCCACGATGTCGTTGACGGTGCGCGGTTCCCGGCAGACCGCCTGCAAAATCTTCAGCCGCATCGGCTCGCCGAGCATCTTGAACCGCCCGGCGACCCGGGCCAGCTCGTCCGCCGACAGCGGCGCAGTTTTTTTGTTTGACATATAACTATATGGTTATATATTGATACCACGACCGGACCGCCGGTTCAAATAAAAAATATCCTGACGCCATGCAAATACACCTCCTCGTCCGCCGGTTTGCCGGCACGTTCATCCTCGCCAGCCTGCTGCTCGCGCACTATCACAACCCGAACTGGCTCTGGTTCACCGCGTTTGTCGGCTTCAACCTGCTGCAATCGTCATTCACGAACTTCTGCCCGCTTCAAATCGTATTGAAAAAGATTGGCGCGGGCGAGACTTGCGGCGGCGGCGAGAAAAAGTCCGACAGTTCGTGCTGTTCGTGACACCGTAACGTTACGCCATGAAACGTCTTCTGCTTTCAACGCTCGTCGCGGCAACTCCGTTTTTCTCTGGTTGCCATAAAGCTTCAGAGCAAAATCAAACGGAACGTTTGTCCGTCACTGTCCGCGTCCAAACGGTCGAGCGTAAGTCGCGCGCCGCCACCGAGGATGTCGTCGGCACGGTGCGGCCGAAGTTGAGCGCGGCCATCGAGGCCAAGGTCAGCGGGCGCATCGAGCAAATGCTCGTCGTGCCCGGCCAGACGGTGAAGGCCGGCGAACGACTGGCCCAGCTCGACGCGCACGAAATTCAATCGCGCTTGGATCAGACCGCCGCCGCGCGGCAGCAGGCCGAGAACGATTTGAAGCGGTTCACTTCGCTGCTGGAGCAAAAAATTCTTTCGCAAGCGGAGTTCGACAACGCGCAGTCCAAGTTCCGCATCGCCGCCGCCGCCGAGGCCGAGGTCAAGACCATGCTGGGTTACACGGACATCATCGCGCCGTTTGCCGGCGTCATTACGCGCAAGCTTGCCGACGTGGGCGACCTTGCCGCGCCGGGCAAACCGCTGCTGCAAATGGAAAACCCCGGCACGTTGCGCTTCGAGGCCGACGTATCGGAAGCGCTCATCGGCAACGTGAAACTCGGCGACAAACTTGCCGTGCGTATTGCTGCTGTCGGTAGTGAAATTGAAGGCAAGGTTGCCGAGTTGTCGCCCACCGCCGACCCCAACAGCCGCACCTATTTGGTGAAACTGGACTTGGCCGGCGCGATGGGCTTGCGTTCCGGGCAGTTTGGCCGTGTCGCCGTTCCTGTCGGAGAGGTGAGCGCGATTCGTATTCCCGCTGCTGCCCTGATTCAGCGCGGACAGATGGAAATGGTTTTCGTGGTTGCCAACAGCCACGCGGAATTGCGGCTCGTCAAAGCGGGAAGCCGGGTTGGTGATGAAATTGAACTGGTATCCGGCTTGAATTCCGGCGAGCAAATCGTGACCGAAAATGCTGCGGACTTGGTTGATGGGCAACCTGTGACGATCAAACCGTGAAAGCCAGCGACGAAAAATCAACAGGCGCACACTTGGGCATCGCCGGGCGCATTGCAGCCTCATTCATTGATTCCAAGCTGACGCTGCTGATTGTCATTGCATCTCTGCTTCTCGGTGTGTTTGCCGTGGTGATGCTGCCGCGTGAGGAGGAGCCGCAAATCAAGGTGCCGATGATTGATGTGCTGGTGTCCATGCCCGGCTTCCATGCGAAGGAAGTTGAGGAACGCGCCACGCGCCCGATGGAAAAGCTGCTCTGGGAAATTCCCGGCGTGGAATACATCTACTCCACTTCCAGCGAGGGACAGTCAACGGTCATCGTGCGGTTCAAGGTCGGGGAAAATATGGAAAGCAGCTTGGTGAAGCTGAACCAGAAGATGCAGCAAAATTTCGACCGCATCCCCCACGGTGTTTCCACGCCGCTCATCAAAGCACGGACGATTGACGACGTGCCGATTCTAGCGCTGACGCTCCACAGTCCTCGTTACGATCACCTCACGCTGCGGCGGTTGGCCGCGCAAGTGGATGATTCCATTAAGCAGGTGCCGCTGGTGGCCGAGACGACAATCATTGGCGGCGCGCAACGGCAGGTGCGCGTGCTGCTGGATCCGGTGCGGCTGGCGGCGCGCAATCTTTCGCCCGCCGGCTTGGTGCCGATGTTGCAGCAGGCGAACAAGCAGTATTCCGCCGGCGGACTGACAAGTGACAACCATGAAGTTATCGTTGAAACGGGCGCGTTTTTGCAAACCGCTGATGACGTGGGCAACGTGGTAGTGGGTGCCTATTCCGGCAAGCCGGTTTATCTGCGCAATGTGGCGGACATCAAGGATGGCGCGGAAGAACCTAGCCAGTATGTATTCTTCGGCGCGGGGGCGGCGAATGAAGTTTCCGCTGATGAACCGGCTGTGACGATCTCTATCGCCAAGCGGCCCGGTGCAAATGCGATTTCGGTTGCCCGGCAGGTTTTGAAAAAAGTGGACACGCTGAAGGGTTACATCATTCCCGCCGATGTCCAGGTCAGCATCACGCGCAACTACGGCGTGACGGCGGAAGATAAATCCAACGAACTGCTCTGGCACATGCTGCTCGCGGTGGTGAGCGTGTCGTTCTTGATTCTGTTGGTGCTGGGCTGGCGTGAATCCATCATCGTGCTGCTGGCGATTCCTGCGACGCTCGCGCTGACACTGCTGGTTTTTTATCTCTACGGTTTTACTCTGAACCGCATCACGCTCTTCGCACTGATTTTCTCCATCGGCATCCTGGTGGACGACGCCATCGTGGTCGTGGAAAACATCGTCCGCCATTTTCATCTGCCGGAAAACAAAGGTCGTAGCCGGGCGGTGGTGGCCATCGAAGCGGTGGGCGAAGTCGGCAATCCCACCATCCTTGCGACGTTTGCGGTTATTGCCGCCGTGCTGCCAATGGCGTTCGTCGGCGGACTGATGGGGCCATACATGCGGCCGATCCCGATTGGCGCGAGCGCGGCAATGTTTTTCTCGCTGGCGATTTCCTTCATCGTCACGCCCTGGGCGGCCATCCGCATTTTGCAGTGGCGGAAGAAAATCCAAGCGGCTGACAGCCACGCGCCGGATCGTGAATCGGCCAGTGAAAATTTCTTTGGCCGGAAGTATCGCGGGCTGATGACCCCGCTGATCGCCAGCGCAAAACGGCGGCATCAATTTCTCGGCGCTCTCGTCGTGCTACTGCTCGTCTCCATGTCGCTGGTTTATGTCGGCTGGGTGAAGGTGAAAATGCTGCCGTTCGACAACAAGAGCGAATTTCAGATCATCCTCAACATGCCGGAAGGCAGTTCGCTCGAACGCACCGCCCAAGCTGCGCGCGAAATTGCCGCGACCGTCCGCACCGAACCGGAAGTGACAGATTACGAAATTTATGCCGGCGTTGCGTCACCGTTCAACTTCAACGGTTTGGTGCGCCACTATTTCATGCGGCGCGGCGCGAACGTGACGGATGAGCAAATCAACCTGGTGCCTAAGAACGAACGCAAGGCGCAAAGCCACGATATTGCCAAGCGGGTGCGCCCGCGCGTCGCGGAGATCGCCGCGAAATTCGGCGCCCGCGTCGCCGTGGCCGAAGTGCCGCCCGGCCCGCCGGTGTTGCAAACGCTGGTTGCGGAAATTTACGGCCCGACCGAAGAAAACCGTTTGAAGATGGCACAAAAGGTGATTGATATTTTTCACAACACCTCGGGCGTCGTGGACACGGACTGGTATATCGAGGCTGATCAGCCGAAAGTGGAATTCGTCATTGATAAGGAAAAAGCGGCGCTCCACGGCATCAGCGCGGAGACAATTTCGCAAACGCTAAAAATTGCCGTGGGCGGCGCGTCGGTGGATTTGCTCCATGTCCCGCGCGAGAAAGAAGACGTGAACATCGTCCTGCAACTGCCGCTCGCCAGCCGGAGCAACCCGGAAGAATTGCTGGCGCTGCGCGTGCGTTCCGGCGACGCCAACGCTTTACCCGAGCCCGGCTTGATTGCAAATGGTGGCCAACCGCAAGGTTCGCCGCTCGTGCCGTTGCGCGAACTTGTGCGGGTGAAAAACACCATTACCGACAAAAGCATCTATCACAAAAATCTCATGCCGGTTACTTATGTCATCGGTGACGTGGCCGGCGTGGTGGAGAGTCCGGTGTATGCGATTTTGAAAATGAATGACGCGCTGGCGAAACTCGACACGCGTGAATTCGGCGGTGACGGCTCGCCGTTGAAAATTTATAACGCCGTGCTGCCGTTCTCGGACCAACAACCCTCAATGAAATGGGACGGCGAATGGCACATCACACTTGAAGTGTTCCGTGACCTCGGCCTGGCTTTCGCCGCCGTGCTGGTGCTGATTTACGTTTTGATGGTTGGCTGGTTCAAGTCGTTCCTCACGCCGCTGATCGTGATGATTGTGATTCCCTTCTCGCTCATCGGCGTTTTGCCGGCCCACGGAATCCTGCACGCCTTTTTTACCGCGACTTCAATGATCGGCTTCATGGCGGGCGCGGGCATCGTGGTGCGCAATTCCATCATCCTCGTGGACTTCATCGAAATGCGGCTGGCCGAAGGTCATCCGCTGGCCGAGGCGGTGATTGAGGCAGGCATGATTCGGTTTCGTCCCATCATGCTCACGGCGCTGGCGGTGGTTGCGGGTGCCACGGTAATTCTGACGGATCCAATTTTTCAAGGGCTGGCGATTGCGCTCATGGCAGGCAGTTTGATTTCAATGTTCACCGCGACGGTGCTGGTGCCGCTGCTGTATTTCATGGCGAACGAGCGCAAAGGCGGCATTGAAGATTCAAAAAATGGAATCAGGATTTAATATCGCCGCCCGTTTGACTTTGACAGTGGAAGTGAGATTATTCGCGGTTGACTAGAACGCAAGCTATTGGAGAACGATCCGAAAAAAAACTGGGTTGGGCAGACTGGCGGGGTCAAAGCTGGCGGTGGTCGCAGTGCTGGTCGGAATGACTTGCTGGCTTTGCCGAACCACCAGGCTCGAATCCAAGGCCTGAACGTAACAAACCAGCCCCGGACTCGAAGTGAAACTCACCACCAGATTCCCACCGGTCAACCGACAACCGGTTATTACCGGCAAGTGGACGCCTGGTATTTTCGGAATAAAAATTTGCTGGGAAACCAGCGGTGCAAGGTTTGTGCTATAGCCATCGGCCAGCAACTCCAACCGGTAGTAAGGATCGCGACTGTTCAAGGTTGCATTGGTGATCCAAATCGTTTCGGGCGGAGTGCTCCAAATATAAGTGATGTTGGTCCAGTTCTTGAAATCAGCAGTGCCTTGAAGCAGGAAGGTCGCCGCCGAATCCCACAGAAAATCCACGCCGTAAATCTCGCCATTGGTTTGGATCAACTGTTTGATCAACACATCCGGGGCCAATTTCAGGTCATAAACAAAATTGGTCGGCGAATTATCCGCCGCCTCCGGCCGGCACGGCACCAGGCAGGGCATGCTGGCGCAGCCGAGTATGTTTTGGCTCCAAACGCCGCCGCTTAAAACGCCCGGATAAATGCCGGTCAGAATTAAAAAAGACTGCACCAACGCATCCCCGTTGAAGCGGTTGGTTTGCAGTTTGTAGGCGGTTTCCGAACTCCGGATCGTCCACGTGATCCCAAAGGGTGGCGACGGCGAGGCGTAATTGGTGAAGGACCAAGACGAATACGCATTGGACCAATCGGTGTTGCCCCAATTAGTCGCGCTGGTGCCGTGGTCAATCTCGTTGGTGAACCCGACCTGCACGCCGGTCACATTGACCGAGGTGAAGAACGGATCGCAGCGGTCTGGTCGTGACCTTCTCCCTGCCGCTCGCCAATCAAAACGGCTGAAGCGGCAGCGCATTTCCCAGCCCGCGGCCGGGCGGCAGACAATCAACGGTGGAGGATTCCTTCGCCCCATCCGAGGCTGGATGACACGGGGGCGTCGAGACCCACGGTTTCACTGCGGGCTACTACCTGCCGCGCCTCCGGCGCTGGGGCAGGAACGCACAACGGCGTTGCAGAACAACTCGATTCAACCATTATTTTATGGAAGGAAGCCCGGTTTCAAACACGGGTCGCGATATTAATTAGCTTGACTTAGAGCTACAACCGGCATCAGTTTAAATTAAATTCGTCCAAAGGAAGTTTATGAAATGCTCTCATTGCTTGCGAAACAGTCTTCTTCCAATGTTACTGGTGGGATTGTTAACCGGCTGCGCGACTAATCAGGCTGCAAATCCCAATCTACTGAAGTTTATCGAGGACGGAAAAACAAAGCGCGTAGAAGTATTGCTACAGCTTGGCCAGCCTTCAGCTGCATACGAACATCAGATGGTGCTGACTTACCGATTGAGTGAAGACCCCCACCGGGGATATTATTTGATCGTCCCGAATACAGCGCAGGCGTGGCAGAACGTGCAATACAGTTTGGTGTTAGTGTTCGATGACCAAGGCGTGCTCCAACGCCATAATCTTGTGCCCGTGCAATGAGGATCTCGTTATGCCACGGGTTTCAAAACATTGGGGGGTTCTGTTGCTGATGCTGGCGGGCGTGGCTCTGCTGGCCGGTTGCCTGATTGTGCCGACCAATTATTACGAATCGAACTCACGGCACAACCTCAATCTCCTGACGCAAACGAATCTGGTGATCGGGGTAACCACGCGGGAGGATGTTTTGTTGCTGTTGGGCGAACCAGACTGCGGCATCGATATGGATCAAAGCTACGGCTACAAATGGAGTAAGGTAAAGGCGATCTGGTTTATTGCGGCCGGTTCGGGCGGCGGCGGCGGCGTGGCCGGCGGCGGAATCCAGCATGACTATATGCTGTGGGTTTCATTTGATGAAAGCAACCGGGTTTCGCAGACGCAGCTAGTGAAACACTGGAGATGAAAGTTTAGGTATGGCTACGATGACGCCGCGCGCCTGCCAAGTTTATTTTAGGATAGCTGTTCCCGCCAGCGGGCCAATTGCTTCGCGACTTCCTTTGTGCCCGGTGCGCCGGTCAGGTTCCGTTTCGCCATCGCGGTTTTCAGATTGAACACGCCCAGCGCGTCCCGGCCAAAAGTTTTGTCAACCATTTGCAGTTCCGCGAGCGTCAGTTGGTTCAGCGGTTTGCCGGTTTTTTCCGCCAGCGCCACCACCGCGCCCACCACGTGATGCGCCGGCCGGAACGCCATGCCTTTGCGCACGAGATAATCCGCCAAGTCGGTTGCCAGCAACGCCGGGTCGCTCGCGGCGGCGGCGCAGGCGGATTTGTTCACCTTGGTGTTGTTCAACATCGCAGCCATCAGCCGCGTCGTAGCGCGCACAGTATCGGCAGTGTCGAACAGCCGTTCCTTGTCCTCCTGCAAGTCGCGGTTGTAGGTCATCGGCAAACCTTTCAGCAGCGTGAGCAGCGACATCAGGTTGCCGAAGACGCGCCCGGTCTTGCCGCGCGCGAGCTCGGCAATGTCGGGATTTTTCTTCTGCGGCATGAGCGACGAGCCGGTGGTGTAGGCATCGGCGATCTTGATGAAATTGAATTCCGCGCCAGCCCAGAGAATCACGTCCTCCGCGAGCCGCGAAAGATGCACGGCCAGCAGCGCGCCGGCAGCGCAAAATTCGACGGCGAAATCGCGGTCGCTCACGGCGTCCATGGAGTTTTGCGTGAGCTGGACCTGGCCGCTGGCATTCACGAAGCCAAGCAGCTTGGCGACAAGTGCGCGGTCGAGCGGCAATGTGCTGCCGGCGATCGCGCCGCTGCCGAGCGGGCAAATGTTCACCCGCGAATGGCAGTCCCAAAGCCGCTCGCAATCGCGTTCGAGCATCTCGACGTAAGCGAGCAGATGGTGCGCGAGATAAACGGGCTGCGCGCGTTGCAGATGCGTATAGCCGGGAATGATGACGTCGGCATTTTTCTCGCTGAGCGAAACGAGCGCGCGCTGTAGGCTGGCTATATCGCCGAGTAGCACGGTGATTTCATCACGCAGCCAGAGCCGCATGTCGAGCGCGACCTGGTCGTTGCGCGAGCGGGCGGTGTGGAGTTTCGCGCCGGCGGGAACGCGCTTGGTCAGCTCGGCCTCGATGTTCATGTGGACGTCCTCGAGCTCCGGTTTCCATTGGAACTTGCCGGTGGCGATTTCCTTGTGGATTTGATTCAGGCCTTTGACGATGGCGCTCAGTTCGTTTTGCTTCAGCACGCCGATTTTTTTGAGCATGGTCGCATGGGCAATCGAGCCGGCGATGTCGTGCTTCCATAGCCGCCAGTCGAAGGAAATGGACTCGGTGAACTGCGCGACATCGGCGGCGGGGCCGGATTGGAAACGTCCGCTGCGGGAAACAGGAGATTTTTTGTTCATACTCACGGTCAGGTTTTAACGCAAAGACGTCAAGACGCCAAGACGCAAAGAGTTTTTTTGCTTTTCGCCTCTGCGCCTTTGCACATTGACGTTGAAACCGCCCCGAAAATCCACATTGCCAGCGCGCTGCGGATGTGAAATGTTGGCATTGCAGCATGAGCGAATTCAAATTTGCATGTCCCGTCTGTGGCCAGCACATGAAGTGCGACACGTCGCAGGGTGGCACGGTGATGGATTGCCCGACGTGCTTCCAGAAAATCACCGCGCCGCATGCGCCCGCGTCGGACGAGCAGAAATTCATCCTGACCGGCCAGAAATTCGTCGAAAACAAAAATCCGGCTTCGCTCCTCAATGCCGCCGCCCAGCCCAGGGTGCCGGCGGAAAATAAACTTCCGGAGTGGGTCATCATCCTGCTCATCGTGGTTCTGGCGGCTGGGGGGGCCGGGGTTTTTTTCATCGCCGAAAAACGCGGCGGCGGAAAAGCCGCCGCACCCGTCGGCGGCAATTCGGCGCGTTCCGTAGCGGCGGCGGCCTGGCGGTTGGGTGACATCGGCGAAGTGGGTGCCGCCGGTTCGTTCAGCGCGGCCAAGGGGCTCATTTCGCTCACCGGCTCGGGCGCGGATATCTGGCAACAAGCCGATGGTTTTTATTACGCCTTTCAGCCGCTGAACGGCGATGGTTCGCTCACGGCGGAAATTCTCAACATCAAGAACACCGACGAGTGGGCCAAGGCCGGTGTGATGATCCGGGAAACCACCAATGCCAGTTCGGGATTCGCCCTGGCCAGCCTGCGCGCCGATGGCCAGGCGCAATTCATTTGGCGCAAAGCCAAGGGCGCGCCGGCGGAAGCCTCGGACTTGGCGGGCGGCAACGGCTATCCCAAATGGGTGAAGGTGACGCGGAGCGGCAACCGTTTCAGCGCATTTTACAAATTGACCGCCGACGGAAACTGGGAAACGCTCGGCACGGAACAAACAATCAACATGGCTTCCGCCGTGCAAATCGGCCTCATCGTCTGCGCGCACAACGCCGGAATGTTATGCCAGGCCCAATTTGACCAGATAACCTTGCAGGCGGACGCGGCAACGCGCGCGCCGGCGCATGCCCCGCCGAAAATAATCGCACCGCCCGCGAGCGACACAAACTGGCTGCTGACGCTGGGCACCAACGCGATTCCCGACGCGCCGGTGGCCGGCCGGATCCACGGCCGGGATTTTATTTCCGAGCGCGCGACCTTTCAAAACGGAACATTGACCTTACGGCAAGGCACGCATGGTCCGCCGGAGTTTGGCGTGACGATCAACTTCAGCGGCGCGCTAGCCGAGTCACTTTCCGGCCAGACCCTCAATATCGACACGAATGCGGACAAAGCGGCGCGCGTGACGGTGCGCTGGAAGGATGACGACCAGGCGCAAAAGGGAAGTTACGACGCCGGCTATGCGATGCGGCTGGAATTCGGTGCGCTGGAAAAAAACCGGCTGCCGGGGAAAATTTATCTGTGCCTGCCCGACGCGGAAAAAAGCTATCTGCTCGGAACCTTCACCGCCGACGCCCGCAAGCCGAAGCCAAAGCAGCCGAAGAAATAAATTCAACCGCCAAGACGCCACGACTGCCAAGTTTTTGATCAGGAAAGCAAGAAGGCAGGAACCGGGGAAAATTCGATTATTTTTCGCCTTCCTGATTTTATTTATCGCCATGAAAATTGAACTCGTCAATACCGGCAGCGAACTGATGCTCGGCCGCGTGCTGAACACCCACCAGCAATGGCTTTGCCGCCGCCTCGCCGATCTCGGTCATGTCGTCACCCGGCAGGTGGCGATTGCCGATGCGGGCAATGAAATTCAGCAAGCCGTGCGTGAAGCTTTGAGCCGCGCAGACTTGGTCATCACCACCGGTGGTCTCGGTCCGACCTCCGATGACATCACGCGCGAACTCATCGCGGAACTGCTCGGCAAAAAACTGGTGGCGAACCCGGACGTGCTGGCGCACATCGAAAAGTTTTTTGCGAAACGAAATCGGCCGCGGCCGGCGAAAACCACGGTGGAAACGATGGTGCCGGAGGGCGCACTGGTTTTCCTGAACGCAACTGGAACGGCCCCCGGCTTGGCGATGAAGATCGAGTCGAATCCCTTTCGCGCGGACAAAAAACCGTCCTGGCTGGTGATGTTGCCCGGCCCGCCGCGCGAGCTGCGGCCGATGTTTGATGCGGCGGTGACACCGCTGATCCGGCGCGAATGTGCGGACGAAATTTTTGTCTGCCGCACGCTCCGGTCCACCGGCGTCGGCGAATCGAGTGTGCAGAACAAGGTGGAAAGCGATTTGCAGCCGCTGGTGAAAACAGGTTTGGAGGTCGGCTACTGCGCCCGGCCCGGCGCGGTGGACGTGCGGTTGACCGCCAGCGGCGTGGGCGCGGAAAAACTGGTTTGTGCCGGCGAGGCGGCCGTGCAGAAAAATCTGGGCGCGAATATTTTTGGTTTTGACGATGACGAAATTGAAAGCGTGGTGGTGAAACTTCTGGCGCAAAATAAAAAGACGCTGGCGCTGGCGGAGTCCTGCACCGGCGGCAATGTGGCGCAGCGGCTGACGAATGTGCCGGGCGCGTCGGAGGTTTTTCTCGGCGGCGTGATCAGCTACGCCGATTCGGCCAAGGAAAAATTCCTGGGGGTGCGCGCGGAATCGCTCGCGGCGCACGGCGCGGTGAGCGAAGCGGTGGCCCGCGAAATGGCCATCGGCGCGCGGGGGAAATTTGGCGCGGACTTGGCGGTGGCGATCACGGGCATTGCCGGGCCGGGCGGCGGCACGGCGGACAAGCCGGAGGGCACCGTTTTCCTCGCGCTGGCCTCGGCAGCGGGCGTGGAGGTAAAACTGTTTTTGAACTCATGGGACCGCGCGACATTCAAGGACGTGACGGCGACGCAGGCTTTGGAATGGCTGCGGCAGACGCTTTCTGCTTGAGGCATCTTTGTTTTTGGTTAATGTCAGAGCTATATGTCCGCCCTCGTTGACCCGCTCGCGCAGTCAAACCCGGCCGTTGCCGACTATGCCGCGGTCGTGTCTCCGCCAGTGCCCAAGCGGCGCGGGAAGCTGTTGATTGTGGACGACGAGGAAGGACCGCGCATGTCGTTGCGGGTGATTTTCAAGGACAGTTACGACCTGCTCATGGCGGAGGACGGGCCGACGGCGATTGAGCTCGCGCAGAAACATACCATTGACGTGGCGGTGCTGGACATCCGCATGGCCGGCATGTCGGGCATTGAAGTTTTGGAACGGCTCAAATATGTAAATCCGAACATCGAAGCGATCATGATGACGGCGTTCGAGACGACGGACACGATCCGCCAGGCGTTGCGGCTGCGGGCCTGCGATTACATCAACAAGCCGTTTGACATTGCCACCATCCGCTCCGCCGTCAACCAAGCGATGCAGCGCCGGATGCTGGAAAGCGAAATCCACACCAGCGCGGAAAAAGTCACCGAACTGGTGGATGAACTGCAAAGCCAGCGCGTCGAGGAGCAGATTGCCAAAACGCGCGGCGATATTTACGCGAGCATCATCCACGACATTAACGGGCCGCTCACGGTGATTTCCGGTTTCGTCCAGTTGCTGAACAAGAAGCTGAACCATTCCCAGCGGATGGAGCTGGAAGATTTGGAGTTCATCCGCGAACGGCTGCGCATCATCGAGCGGCAGGTGAGCAACTGCATTGAGATTTCGCGGCGCTATCTCGGCTTCCTGCGGCAGCAGGGCAATGAGACCGCGCCGGTGAGCGTGAACCAGTTGTTGCACGACCTCGAACAACTGGTGCGGGTGCATCCGAGTTTGCACGGCAATGAATTCCGCCTCACCCCGCTGGCCACCGACTTGTGCGTGAAAATCAACGGCACGGATTTAATCCAGATTTTGCTCAACCTGACGGTGAATGCGTTTCAAAGCGCGCCGCAGACCCACGCCGTCATGGTGGGCGGTGAAGTGTTGTCAGCGCCGCTGAACCTGGCGGATTTGAAGGACAGTCCGAATGACCGTCTGCTCAACGTCGAAAGTTTGAACAACACCGCGCCGCTGGTGAAATTGTGGGTGCGCGACACCGGCCCCGGCATTCCGCCGGAAGTGCTGCCAAAAATTTTCCAACCTTACTTCACCACCAAAGGCCCGCGGCAGGGCACCGGCCTCGGCCTCAATATTGTCCAGCGGCTCGTCAAGGAGGGCCATGGCGCGCTCCAGTGCCACACCATGGTGGGCGAAGGCACGACGTTCACGATTTACCTGCCGGGGGCAGAGCTGGTGCAGTGAACCAAATCATGAGCGCGAAATATTTCAGCACGCTCATTTTGGCCGGGAGCCTCGTCGCCGCCTCTGCGGATGAAAAATTGCCGATACTTCCGGTCGGCGGGATGATTTACACCAACGTCACGGTCACCAAGGTTTCCGCCACGGATGTTTTTTTCACTTACGCCGGCGGCCTGGTGAACGTGAAAATTAAAAACCTTTCCCCCGACCTGCAGAAGCATTTTCATTTTGATCCGACCAAGGCCGGAAAAGTTGAACAGCAGCAGGCCGAAAACAAGGTGAAGTATCACGGGGAATTGCTGAAACACCCTCCGACACCGCGTTCATCCGATGTCAGCGCGGTGGATAAAGCCCCGCCGGCCACCGCCAAAAAAATCTGGGCGAAGTCTTTGTTGAATCAGAAAGCGCCCGATTTATTTGTCGAAAAATGGTTAACCGACCAACCTGATTGCCGGGGGAAATTTATCTTGATTGATTTTTGGGCGACTTGGTGTCCGCCATGTCGTGCAGCAATTCCTGAATTGAATTCCTTTCATGAAAAATTCGGTGACAAGCTTGTGGTCATTGGCATCTCTGAAGAAACCGAACAAGCCGTGAGGCGCTTGACCGATCCACAAATCAAATACTCCATCGCAATCGACACTCAGGCGCGCACTAAAAAAGCCATCGAAGTGACCGGCATCCCGCATGTGCTTATCATTGACCCGCAGGGTTTCGTCCGCTGGGAAGGCTTTCCATTTTTAGAGGGATATGAGCTGAACGAAAAAGTTGTGGCTGACATCCTTGCGAGATATTCCAATTGAATTTGAACGTCAAAGAAAATTGCCGCTTGGCCATAGCTCAAGCGGCAATTTGATTCTGTGGATGTTTTAATTCCCCAAATACTCGCGCGGGTCAGTGACCTTGCCGGTCAGCGCGCTTGCCGCCACCGTCATCGGCGACGCGAGGAACACCTGCGATTCCTTGTCCCCCATGCGGCCGGGAAAATTCCGGTTTGTCGCGCTGATGCACTTGATGCCGGATTTGTTGATGCGGCCAAACGTGTCCACCGGGCCACCAAGGCACGCGGCGCAGCCGGCGTTTTCCGTCATCTGCACACCGGCGTTTACGAGCACGTCCCAGATGGTCGTGTTGCCCCAGTAAGTGGATTGCAAATCGCGCACGATTTCCGGCGTCGCGGGCACGCCGAAGGTATCAATGACGACTTTCTTGCCGCGCAGCACGCGGGCGAATTCCACGAAGTCGCTGGTCTTGCCACCGGTGCAGGAGCCGACGTAGGCGCGATCCAATTTCATGTCCATGTCCTTCGCTTTTTTGCGCTGGCCCGGATCCGGATGGCACGCGACGGTGGGTTCGAGCTGGCTCAAATCCACGACGAGTTCATAAACAAATTTTTCGTTCTTGTCGCGGGCGACGGGTTCGTAAGTGGATTTCGTGCCGTTCAATTTTACGCGCGCATCCACATATTCCGCCGTGCGCGAATCGAATTCAAACATCGCGTTCTTGCCGCCCGCCTCGATGGCCATGTTTGCGATGGTCATGCGGTCGTCAATCGAGAGATTCAAGGCGCCTTCGCCGTCAAACTGCAACGCGCGATACGTCGCGCCGTCGAAGCCAATTTCGCCGATGCAATGAAGGATGATGTCCTTCGCCATGACGCCGGGCTGCAATTTGCCTTCGAGCCGGAAGTGCATCGTCTCGGGAACCTTGATGAGCAGCTTGCCCGTGCCCATCACAAAACCCGCGTCAGTATTGCCGATTCCCGTCGCAAACTGGTTGAATGCGCCCGCCATGCAGGTGTGCGAGTCGGTGCCGAACAGAATTTCGCCGGGACGCGTGTGACCTTTTTGCGGCAGCGCTGTGTGGCAAACGCCCGCGTAGCGCGAACCGTATTGGCGCTTCATGTTGCCTTTCGCCGCATCGAAAACCCAGTGGCCATTCGAGTCATCAATCACGTCGTAGAAATACTCGATGCCCTGCTCACGCGAAAAATCACGGAGGATGTCCACGTTCCGGTTAGACTTTGAATCGGCGGTAAAGATGTAATGGTCGGGGATGATGACAATTTTATTTTTGTCCCAGACCTTTGCGGTCTGGCCGAATTCGCGTTTGAACACGCCGATGGTGCCCGGCCCGCAAACGTCGTGCGTCATCAGCACGTCGGCATTCACCCAGATGTTGTCGCCGGCCTGAACCGAAGTTTTGCCGGCGGCGCGCGCAAGAATTTTTTCCGTCAACGTCATAAGCCGTTTAAGTTAGCTGATGCGGCCGGCAAGTTCAACTGCGGCTTTGATACAGCGCCACGAGCGCCGCACCGATGGCCTGCGATAAATCGCCCAGCTCCGCCGGAACCACTTTCAGGGTGTCGCGCTGTTGCGGCCAGAGATACGGCCGCGCCGTCTCGCGGATGATGCGCAGATACCGCTCGCGAAATTCCGGCGTGGTCGCCTCGTGATCCATCAGCCCGCCGCCGATGACGAAGATGCCTGGATCCAGCGCCATCGCCAGATTTGCAACGTGCAAGCCCATGACTCGCGCCTGAAAATCAAATATCTCCACGGCCAGCGCGTCGCCTTTTTGCGCCCGGCCACGGAGCGAAAGAACTTTTTCCTTGATCGGCGCGGCGGACTTGGCGAGTTCGTGGTCGGGATATTTTAATAATTTTTCCGCCAGCAAATGCGGCAGACCGGAAATGGTGGTGTAAGCTTCGACGCAGCCCCAGTCGCGGCCGCAGCCGCACGGAAACGGCTTGCCGGTGACGCCGAGCAGTTGCAAAGGCACGGGCATGTGGCCGGCTTCCATCCCGGCGAGCGTGTCGCCGTCCAGCGAAAGCCCGTCCGCGCCGACGAAGGCCGCGCCGAGGCCGGAGCCGGGCATGAGCATGGCGACCGACGCCTTGGTGTCGCCGCGCGCGAGCCGCGCCTCGGCCACGCCGCCGTAATTGCCGTCGTTGCCGACGACCAGCGGCACCGGGCGGCCGACTTGTTTGGCCAGCGCCGCGCGGTAATCCGAATAAACATCCCAGCCGCAAAAGCTCGCCGGCAGGTTCGGCGACTTGCCGAATACGCCGTAGCGTTCGTAAGGTCCGGGAATCGCGAGGCCGACGCCGTGGACCTGCGGCCACTGCAAATTATTTTGCGCGAGAAATTCGCCGATGCCCGCGATCCAGCCGCTGATGACGGCCTCGCGGCCTTTTTCCGAACTGGTCGGGCGCTGCAGCAGCTTGGTGCTGACGGCATCGCCGCTTTCACGGACGGCGCAAAATTTGGTGGTGGTCGCGCCGCTGTCCGTGCCGATGAAAATTTTCTGGCTCATGGTTGCCCGTTAAATTGCGGACAACCATTTCAAAGGCAAGAATTATTCGCGTTTCCTTGTTTAACTCGTTTAACATAGAGCCACGAAATGAGTCAAAACAATCCAGAACCGTGCGAACTGGCTGAAGTCATTTACGAAAAGCCTTTGAGCGGAGCTTTTGAAGAAGTGCCATTTGGTTCTGAACTTGGAAATACTTTGTGGGTTAAATTTTCTGACAAGAACGGAATCAACGAATGGATTGGAAAATTTGCTGATGGAAAAAGATCGGGTTCACGTCGTGTGAAAAAAATTGAAGAACCCGACAAGTTTATTGTTTGTGCTGGCGGTTATGCTTATTTGATAGATGCAACCAACCGAAGTCTTTCCAACCAATTTTGTAATGATTGGGCAGATGAAATTGTTTATGATTCTAAAACTGGAAACTTTATCGTTTCGGACGGGATTCGACTTCGGATTATTCAGGCAGGCAAAGAAACTTGGGCAAGCAAACGGATTGCTTTGGCTGGGATTCGAGAGTTGAAAATTGAAGGCCAAATGGTAAGCGGCTTGGCCGATGTCGGGCAGGATAATGCGGAGGAAAAATTCACTTTGGATTTGGGGACTCACGAAATCAAATGCGCGATTGATTTGTCCTCTTGGGATAATTTTTGGCAAAATTCGCGCAAGAAAAAAACTTGCCGGTAATTCTGGTGACTCCGTCCGCAACATTTTCAAAATTGCTCCGCGCCGATGCCCCGGTGCTCTCGCTCGCGCCGATGCAGGACGTGACGACGCTCGATTTCATGCGCGTCATCTCGCGTTACGGTGGGCCGGAAGTTTACTGGACGGAATTTTTCCGCGTGCACGATGTTTCGCGGCCGGAGAAATGGATTCTCGATTCCATCACCAAAAATCCCACCGGTCGGCCGGTCATCGCGCAGCTCATCGGCAATGATATTCCGGCGCTCGTCCGCACGGCCAAGGAACTGCAGCATTATCCCGTCGCCGCGATTGATTTCAACCTCGGCTGCCCCGCACCAATCGTTTACCGCAAATGCGCCGGTGGCGGACTGCTGCGCGAACCGCAGAAAATTGACGCCATCCTCGGCGCGCTCCGCGACGCGGTGACCATTCCGTTCACGGTGAAAACGCGGCTCGGTTTTGAATCGCCGGAGGAATTTGACGCGCTGCTGAAATTATTCGCCAAACATCCGATTGATTTGCTCACCGTCCACGCACGGACGGTCAAACAAATGTATCGGCCCGGCGTGCGTTACGATTTGATCGCGCAGGCGGCAAAAGAATTGCGCTGTCCGGTTTTTGCGAACGGCAATGTTCACAGCGCGGCGCAGGCGCAGCAACTGCTCGCCGAAACCGGCGTGCGCGGCCTGATGATCGGGCGCGGCGCGATTCGCAACCCGTGGCTGTTCGATCAAATCCGCGCGCAATTGCGCGGTGAAATAATAAAACTGCCGACTGGTCGCGACGTGCTGGCCTACGTCCACGAACTGTGGGCCGGTGAAATCACGCCCGGCGTGCGCGAGCTTTCGCAGGTGCAGCGCATGAAAAAGTTCATGAACTTCATCGGCGAAGGCGTGCCGTCGCCAGACAAATTTCTCCACGCCATCCGCCGCGTCACCACGACGGCCGGCTTCTGGCACGTGTGCGAACAACATTTGAACCACGACGAACCGCTGGCACTGGAACCGGTGGCGGCGACGGAAAAAGCCTTGGACTTGCCCGAGGCATTTTGAACACACGAGGCGATGGTCATGTCAGAGTTTCGTTCGGCTTATTGCCGAATTGATTGATGAAGGTCAAAAAAATCAGCCGCCGCCAGTTTCTTGCCACCAGCCTGCTGGTGTCGGGCGGGGCGGTGTGTGCGGAGGCGACCTGCATTGAACCGACTGCGCTGACCGTGCGGCACGTGCGCCTCGACAACGCGAAGCCGTCGCACCGGCTGCTCCACTTTTCCGACGTGCATCACAAGGGTGATCGGCCGTATCTGCAATCCGTGGTGGACACGATCAATTCGCTCGCGCCGGATTTTGTCTGTTTTACCGGGGACATTGTGGAACAGGCAAAACATCTGCCGGCGGCGCTGGAAATTTTGTCAGGCATCAAGGCGCCCCTGTTTGGCGTGCCGGGGAACCACGACTTTTTCAGCGGCATTTCCTTCGCGCCGGTGGTGAAATGTTTTGCGGCGACCGGCGGGGCCTGGCTGCTCAATGCCAGCCACGAAATCCCCGGCACAGACATCAATCTGGTCGGCACCATCTGCCTTTTTCCGCAACTGCCGCTGCCGCCGGCCAACCCCCGGGCCAAAAATATTTTGCTCACGCATTACCCGGCCTACGTGAAAAGCTTGGGCGACCGGAAGTTTGACCTGATGCTCGCCGGCCATTCGCATGGCGGCCAGGTGCGGCTGCCGCTTTGGGGCTCGATCATTGTGCCGAAGCATGTGGGCGAATACGACCTCGGCTTGTATCAAACCGCCGCCGGCCCGCTGCATGTCAATCCCGGCATCGGCTACATCGGCCCGTATGACTTTCGTTTGAACTGCCGGCCGGAAATCACGGTGATTGAGATTTGATTCTGCCGTTTGTATCGTGCGGCCATGTCGTCGCCGGAAAATAAAATTTCCCCGCCCGCTGCGCCCGCCGGCGAAGTGGTTCCGCCGTTGCGCCGACCCGTCGCCACCGTCTGGGGCGTCGGCGAGGAACGCGCCAAGCTGCTCGCACGACTGGACATTTTCACCGTCGAAGATTTGCTGCTCCACAAACCGCGCCGTTACGAGGACCGCCGGAAATTCCTTCCGATCCGCGATTTGAAATTGAAAGAGGCCGCGACCGTGCGCGGCAAAATCATCGCCGCCGGCGTGAAGCGTTTTCGCAAAGGCGCGCGGACGATGTTCGAGTGCGTGTTCGATGACGGCACGGCGCGGCTGCATTGCCGCTGGTGGCAGGCGCAGTCGTGGATGCCGGATTGGTATGCGGTCGGCCGCGAGTTTCTCATCTTCGGAAAACTCGACGACGACAAAAAACCGCGCGCGTTCACGCACCCCGAAACCGAACTGGTCGAGCCGGGTGAGGACGAATTCATCCACGTCAACCGCATCGTGCCAATCCATCCGCTCACCGACGGGCTGACGGCCCGTGTGATGCGCACGCTCGTCTGGCGCGCGTTGGAAAAATATGAAAGCGAAATCACGGAGCCGGCCATCAAGCTGGATTTGAAAACCGTTCCGGCGCGGGCGAACGCCGTCCGCATGATTCATTTTCCGAACGAATTGACGGACGTGGAATTCGCGCGGCAGCGGCTGGCGCTGGACGAATTCGTGGCGCTGCAATTTCAGATCCAGTCGCGCCGGAAAAAATTCGAGGCGCTGTCAAAGGCGCTGCCGTGCGGCGGCGACAACCGCTTGATGAAACCGTTTCTCGCCGAGCTGGGTTTCAAACTCACCGCCGCGCAGACCGGCGTGCTGCGCGAAATTCGCGCGGACCTGGGCGGCGCTCATCCAATGCGGCGGCTGTTGCAAGGCGATGTCGGCTCCGGCAAAACCGCCGTGGCCGCGTGCTCGGCGTTGATGGCGATTGAAAGCGGTTTCAATGTGGCGCTGATGGCGCCGACGGAAATTCTGGCGGAACAGCATTTTCGGAATTTCCAAAAGTGGTTCGAGCCGCTCGGCATCAAAGTGGAATTGCAAACGGGCAATCGGAAGACGGTTCAAGCCGACGCGCCGAAAGTCCAGCGCGTGCCGCGCGGAAAACCTTCAACATTTAACCTGCGACCTTCAACGCTGTTCATCGGCACGCACGCGCTGTTCACGGCCGGCTTTGACATTCCCATGCTCGGTCTGGTGATCATTGACGAGCAGCACAAGTTTGGCGTGTCGCAACGCGAGACGCTGGTGCGCAAAGGCAATTATCCGCATCTGCTCGTGATGACGGCGACGCCAATTCCGCGCACACTCGGCCTGACGCTTTACGGTGATCTGGATGTGTCGGTGATTGACGAGCTGCCGAGCGGGCGCGGAAAAATCAAAACTTTTGTGCGCACGGCGGACACGCTGCCGAAAGTGTGGGATTTCATCCGCGAAAAAATTTCCGGCGGCCGGCAGGTGTTCGTGGTGTATCCGCGCGTCGAGGAAAATGCCGACGGCTTCAAGGCGGTGACGAAGGAATTTGAACATCTGAAAAAGCTGCTCGCACCGTTCCAGGTCGGGCTGTTGCACGGACGTTTGAAAGGCGCGGAAAAAGAGGCGGTGATGGCGGAATTTCGCGCGAATAATAACCAGGTATTGTTGGCAACCTCGCTGATCGAAGTCGGCGTGGACGTGCCTAACGCGACGGTGATGCTCATCGAAAATGCGGAGGCGTTCGGGCTGGCGCAGTTGCACCAATTGCGCGGGCGCATTGGGCGCGGCGCGCATGAAAGTTTTTGCATTTTGATTTCGGACGCGAAAACGCCGGACTCAATCGGGCGGCTGAAAGTTTTGGCGGAGACGAACGACGGTTTCAAAATTGCGGAGGCGGATTTGAAATTGCGCGGGCCGGGCGAATTGCTCGGCCAGCAGCAAAGCGGTCTGCCGCCGCTGCGTTTTGGCGATCTGGCGGAGGATTTGAATCTGATCCGCCAGGCGCGTGAGCTGGTCAGATTGCATTTGGATTTTGCGGTGCGGGGCGTAAATTAATCCCATGAAAACTTTCATCATCCCGCTGGCGGCGGTTTTTCTAGTCGCCGGTTGCGGCCAGAGCGACTCGACGAAATCCACTGCCGGCACAAGCCCGGCGGCCAAAAACGATTCCGGCAATCCGCTCACGGCGCCGGCGGATTATCTGGGCGCGGTGGTGGACGCCAAAAAACATTCCGAAAAGGTCATTGATGTGTCCGCGCTGACCCAGGCGATCCAGTTGTTCAACGTGCAGGAAGGCCGCCTGCCGAAAAGTCTGGATGAACTGGTGCCGAATTATATCGGAAAACTGCCGCCCACGCCGTTCGGCACGAAGCTGGTTTATGATGCTACGACCGGCACGGTGAAAGTGGTCAAACAATGAGTGACAAAAACATTTCTGCCGCCGCTCCCGCTCCGCCGTTTGAGCGAGGTTTGTGGAATCGCGTGTGGTTCATGCTGCTGTTATGTTTGGTGTTCGTGGCGCTGGACTGGGCGCTGGTCCCGGTGATGGTGTTTCCGTTTGTGTTTGTTTTTCCAATCATGCTGGTGGCATGGAATCGCGGCCTGTGGTTGTCGCTGACCACCGCCGGCGCGATGTCGTTGACCCGGATTTCCCATCAGTTCATTTTTTCGCAAGGCCCGCTGGTGGTGGATGAACTCGCTGATGCGATGCTGTGTTTCTTTGTGCTGATGCTGCTGGCGGCGCTGACGACGCTGCTCGGCCGGCAATCGCGGCAATTGCGCCAGCGGGTGCGGTTGCTGGAAGGGCTGCTGCCGATTTGTTCCTTTTGCAAAAGCATCCGCAGCGAAACCGGCGACTGGGTGCAATTGGAAAAATACATCGCCAGCCACACCGAGGCGACATTCACGCACGGGCTCTGCCAGAATTGCGCCAAAGAACATTACCGCGAGTTTCTGCCGCCGCTGCCGAAGCCGTGAGTTGAAAATCCGGCGTCGGCCATTTTTCAGAACGACAGGTAGCGCAACACCTGCACTTCTTTTTTGAACAGCAGCTGGATGGAGTTTTCGTTGAACCGCACGTCCACCGGGCAGCGGTCCTGCTCGTGATCCCAGAGGATGTGCCCGTCTTTCGGGCTGACGCGCGCGATGCGCATATAAGGTGGTTTTTGCAGGCCGGACATCGTGTCGCTCAATTCCTCTTCGTCGGTCGGGTTCGGATCATTGGATTCGACGGTGTAAATAAATTTGCCGGACACATAAGAAATGAATCCGCCGGGTTTGACGCGCCACAAAGTTTTGCCGGTTTTCGGTTCCACCTTGAGCAGGATATCGTCCACGGATTTGGTGATGTCAATCTGCCGCGAATACCGGATGTCGTCCAGACTGCTGCTGGTGGTGTTGACATATACCATGCCCTGATCGTCGAAAAACAGACCAACGATGCCGACGGAAGGAAGATGCCAGCGCGCGTTGCCGGTGGTCAGGTCAAACGCGCTTAAAACCGCCTGGTCAAAAACGTAAAGCGCGTCGCCGTGTTCCGCGCACGGGCCTTCGCCGAACGGCGCGGCTTCCTGATAAAATTCCTTATCGCCGCCCAGCACGCTGTAGGTGAGCGTGGCTTCCCACAATTTTTTGTTCGTCTTGTCGAATACGATGACGGTCTTGCCTGCGGTGAGGACGTTCACAGTTTTCAGCGGAAAAATATTCGGCGGGCCGGTGACTTCGCCGGTCCAGTCCACCACGTCCGGCGAATCGGTGCGGCGGATGGAAACCTGATAGGTGCTCACGTCTTCCGTCACCACGTCGCCGCCGTTCGCGCGCTGGCGTTCGTTGAGCATTTCATTCGCGACATCCGCGGTTTGCGAGGCGTTCAGATTGGCATCGTTCAGCACGGATTTTTTTGGCGGCGCCTTCATGGCCACGTGCGAAATGGATTTGGCCTCGATGAGATGGAAGCCAAACTGGATATAGCCGTGCGTGCTGGGAATGAGCGTGAAACGCTCGGCGATGTGCTGTTCTTTTTGGCCGGCGGATTTCGGTCGTTGCGGATCAGTGTCCCGCAGCGCGGCCTCCAGTTGCTGTTCATGCGACGCGTTGGCCAGCAAGGCGGGCAAGGCGACACGCGCGGGCAGCTTCAAATTTTGCGCCTGCTGCGCGACCAGATTCGGATCCAGCGGCCCGCCGTTGGCCGACAATAATCCGCCGCCCGTCGGTTTGCCGCCGCCGGTGCCGCTGCCGGTTGAAGTGGAGGCGATGGCTTTGGTCGCGCCGGGATCATAAAATTCCTCGCGGTTCACCGTGCCGTCCACGAGGCTGACGTGCGTCACAAACTGCGCGCCGACCTCGGTGTGCTTGAGCAGAACAAGTTCAGTGTCGCGCTCGATGAATTCGCCCGTGTCTTCGGGAATCGTCACTTGCTGCAATATCCGGCCGCTGTCCCAGTCATATCGCGTCAACTGATAGTCCGCCGGGGTATAAAAGTCCGTCGAGTTCGTGCGTTCAGCGACTTTTCCCGTCCAGACGTTCGAGCCGGACACGCGCAACGTCAGCGCACTTTCTAGCCGGTCGCGCACGTTTTTTTCGTGCTGCCGGGGCAAGATGGCGCGGCCGTAACTGCCGCCGTATTTTGCGTTGTCGCGTGCGGTTTCCTCGTCCTCGCTTTTCACCTTGTCGGTGATCTGCTGCGGCGTCACGAGTTGCTGCGACCAAATTTGTTTTTTGGTCTTCATGTCGTAACGCGCCAGCGTGCCGCCATGCAGAAAAACGATCTGATCCTTGCCGACCAGTTGCGAGCGACCGGTGTGCGCGCGGGCGCCGTCGTCGAAACGCACGGAAAAATAAGTGTGCGGCACCGTGGCGAACCACGCCCACCAGACCCACACGCCAAAAAATAAAACGAGCGCCGTGGCAACTGAACCGAAAACCAATCTGATCTTGCGCCAGAACCGCGCCTCGACCTCGAATTTTTGGCCGGCATAAACCGGCGCAATAATGTTCTGCTCATCGGCCTTGTTTTTGCAAAGCGGCGAGCAAAAATATCCGAACGCTTCCAGACACCGC
Organism: uncultured Verrucomicrobia subdivision 3 bacterium; assembly: GCA_903884535.1. Taxonomy (GTDB): domain Bacteria; phylum Verrucomicrobiota; class Verrucomicrobiia; order Limisphaerales; family UBA11358; genus UBA11358. Next base: position 2,569 of record CAISEZ010000035.1, on the reverse strand, counting down.
GGGCAAATCGGTTTGTGGCAGACAGCGCATTTTTCCGTGGTCCGCACATTGGTGTGCCGGGCACAAAACCGGGAGACGACCGGAGCCGCTTCCACGGGTGGCACCGCTTCCGTGATTGATACTCGCAAGCGCGGCGCGGCCGTGGCGGCGGGTGACGGCGGCGGTGGCGGTGCGGGCGCCAGTGGCGGCGGAGTGACGGCGGCGGGCGCGCCAAGTTCGCGCCGCACGAGTTCGTTGACGAAATCCGACGAGTCCTGGCCGCAGGCCGGGCAGACGAAGCGCACCGGGTTCTGCACCATTTCCGGCGTCACATCGAAGGCGTATTTTGCGCCGCACGCGCATTGGAGTTTCATGGTGGCTAAGGTTTGGGATTCAGGAGCACGACGCCGTCATTGGCGGGCAGCGGAAACGTCAGTTGCGCCGGGCTGTCCTGCACGCTGCCGTCGCACAGCAGAAAATTGCCGCCGTATTTGTGATGGTTGTTGCCGGGCGACCGGCCTTTCTCCGAAAAAACAAATTCGCCCACGCGCTTCGGCAACGTGTTGACCTGCCGGTCGGACATCAAAAACGCCGCCGGCGTGTCCAGCCGCCGGCCCATGAAGTAGGCGTAGCTGATTTTATGATCGCGCAATTTTTCGCCGGACGCGATCTGCGAGTCGCGGCCGCCGGGACAGGTGAAAATGGTGGTGTCCGCCGAATAATGCGGCACCAGCGCGTCCAGCACGTCCTCGGACGTGACGGCGTTGGTGTTGAGCGGCAGCGCGCCCTTGAAATCGTTCGCGTAAATCTGGAGCGCCAGATAAATTTTCTGGAGATTGTCGGAGCAAAGTTTTTTCTGCGACTTCTGGCGGGTGGCCGAGCCGAAACTGAACATCATGACCGTCAGCACGGACATCAAAAACAGCGTGAACAGAAGCTCGATCAACGAAAACCCGTTTGGCGCGCGGGCGTGGCGTTGACAGGGTTTCATCCCGGCTTTGTAACGCAATCCCGCGCCGATGGCAAACGGAAGTTGCCGGGCCGGCGGCGCGGATAAACGTATTTTTCGCTGGCAAAACCGGCGGCGGCCGCCGAAAATCTGCGTTCTGATTTCATGATCGAAAAAATTGTCATCCTCGATTTTGGCTCGCAATACACGCAAGTCATCGCCCGGCGCATCCGCGAGTGCAGCGTTTACTCCACCATCGTGCCATTCCACACGCCCGCCGTGGAGATTGCCGCGCTCAAGCCGAGCGGAATTATTTTGTCAGGCGGACCGTCCAGCGTTTATGCCAAGGACGCGCCGCTGCCGGACAAAGCCGTTTTTGATCTCGGGGTGCCCGTGCTCGGCATCTGTTTTGGCGTGCAGCTCTTCGCGCAATTTCTCGGCGGCAACGTCGAGAAAGGCCTCAAGCGCGAATACGGCAAAGGCACGCTCACAGTGAAAGATTCTTCCTGCGCGCTATTCGCCAAGCTGCCGAAATCGTTGCAGGTCTGGAATTCTCACGGCGACAAGCTCACCAAGCTGCCCGCCGGTTTCAAGCCCGTGGCGGTCACGGAAAATTCCGAGTTCGCCGCCATCGAAAACCGGGCGCGGAAATTTTTCGGCCTCCAATTTCATCCCGAAGTCGTCCACACGCCGCGTGGCAAAGAAATCATCGCCAACTTTGTCCACGGCATCTGCGGCTGCGGCAAAGGCTGGAACATGCGCAATTACGTGGACCAGGCCGTCGAGGAAATCCGCGCGCAAGTCGGCAAGGACGAGGTCATTCTCGGCTTGAGCGGCGGCGTGGATTCCAGCGTCGCGGCGGCGTTGCTGCACAAGGCCATCGGCGATCAGCTCACCTGCATTTTCGTCAACAACGGTTTGCTCCGCGCCCGCGAGGCCGAAGTCGTCCAGGAAGTTTTTGGCCGCAATTTCAAACTGAAGCTGCAATACGAAAATTCCGCCAAGCTGTTTCTCGACCGGCTCAAAGGCGTCACCGATCCCGAGCGCAAACGGAAAATCATTGGCAAAACTTTCATCGAAGTTTTTCAGGCCGCAACCAAGCGCGCCGGCAAGGCGAAATTTCTCGCGCAAGGAACGCTGTATCCCGACGTCATCGAATCCGTGCCGATCGCCGGCAATCCGGCCGCGCTCATCAAGAGCCATCACAACGTCGGCGGTTTGCCGAAGAACATGAAGTTTCAACTGGTCGAGCCGCTGAAATGTCTGTTCAAGGACGAAGTCCGCCAGCTCGGCGTGGAACTCGGTTTGCCGAAAGAAATCGTCTGGCGCCAGCCGTTCCCCGGCCCCGGCCTGGCCGTGCGCATCCTCGGTGAAGTCTCGCCGTCGCGCTGCGAAATTTTGCGCAACGCCGACGCCATCGTCGTCGAGGAAATGAAGGCGAGCGGACTTTACTACAAGATTTGGCAGAGCTTCGCCGTGTTGCTGCCCGTGCGCAGCGTGGGCGTGATGGGCGACGAACGCACCTACGATTACACCATCGCCATCCGCGCCGTGGAATCGCAGGACGGCATGACCGCCGACTGGGTGAAGCTGCCTTACGACCTGCTGGAAAAGCTGGCGAGCCGCATCATCAACGAAGTG
>CAISEZ010000034.1 GCA_903884535.1 uncultured Verrucomicrobia subdivision 3 bacterium | reverse complement strand
CACCGCGCTGTGCTTCGTGCTGAAGATCGGCGAGCCGAACCGCTTCGGCCGCAGCCGCGATGTGGGGCCGTATCTGGGCCTGTGCCCGGGCCGCGACCAGAGCGGCGGCACCGACAAACAATTGCGCATCAGCAAATGCGGCGACGGGCTGCTCCGCCGATTATTAGTGAGCGCCGCCCATTATATCCTCGGGCCGTTCGGCCCGGCCTGTGCGTTGCGCGCCTATGATTGGGAAGCCATGGGGCGACTGCATGAGGCTGGGCTTATTTATGATCCAGTCGGCAAGGCCAAGTCCGTGGTTTTAACAGAGGCCGGGATCAAGCGTTCGGCTGAGTTATTCCAAAAGCATTTCGCCGCCGCCACCTGAGCCGCTGTCATCCCAAGCCGCTGTCATCGCACCCACGGCATTTCTGGGTGGGGACCTTTCGCGGCCAAGACTACGCAAACCAACGACCTACTTTCGCGCGCAAATTCTCCTGGTGGTGTTGGATTTGAAACCAGTTCCGCGAGCGGGAGACGGGGCGCGGTGCTGGTTGCAAATTCGACACGAGCAGGCTGACATGGGGTGAGCGTTCGCGAGATTGGCACCCGGCTTGGCCTTCCATCCAGCAAGCCAGATGACAAACACGTGAACGCGAACGGGGAATTTTGCTTCAGGAAATTTGCGCAGCTAAATGTCTAGCGCCTCTTATTATGCTGATCGAACACGAGTCAAATCTGATACTGACATTTGATACTGTATTCATTTTTTGGGCAGATTTGTGATGAACCGTGAAGACGGAAAAACGTAATTATCCAATGATGACAAGGCTTTAAGAGGTGTGACGAAATGTGAAGAAGTGCATTTTGCACTTTCCAGGCGTGTGCCTTAAACCACTCAGCCATCTCTCCAACCGTTCCGTAAAGCAACTTTGAAACTGGCAGCGTATTTTAGCACCGGCATTTGATACTGCGTGTGGAAAGACAGTAACTCAAGAGCTTCGGCGCTGGCCGCCGGTCACAAAGTTGATTCCAGTCGAGCCGCCAGCCCTTTATTTCTCACGAATCCGGCGTTGGGGCAAGCGGATTCGTCGTTCGCTCGATACCCATCAGTGGTGGTCGCTCACGGATTTTTTCGCAGAAGCTGCCGATTTGCGCCAAGTCGCGGTTGCCGATTTCACCTGGCTGGAACTGCCACCGATCCGGACCACGAATTCCCCCGGTTCCCAGTCGTATTTCAGTTTCGCATTATAAAATTTCAAATCTTCCGGCGTGATGCGGAACGTCACGTCTCTGGTTTCGCCCGGCTGCAAGCGCACTTTTTGGAATCCGCGCAAATCTTCCAGGCTGCGCGTCACGCTGACCGCCCGCTGGCTCAAATATAATTGAACCGTCTCCTCGCCAGCCCGCTGGCCGGTATTGGTCAGGCTGATGGATGCCGTCAGTGTTTCATCGCCCGTCAGCGCAGACTTGCTCAACTTGATTTCGCCATAAGAAAACGTCGTGTAGCTCAAGCCGTAGCCGAATGGATACAACGGATCATTCGGAATATCGAGGTAACGGGAAACATATTTGGCTGACAAATCTCCCTTGAATGGCCGGCCGGTGTTCTTGTGATTGTAATAAATGGGGATTTGCCCGACGCTGCGCGGAAATGTCGCCGTCAGTTTCCCGGACGGATTGTAATCGCCGAACAGCACGTCGGCCACGGCATTGCCCGCCTCGGTGCCGGCAAACCAAGTTTCTAAAATTGCGCCGCAATGTTCGGCCTCCCACGTCAGCGTCAACGGCCGGCCGTTCATCAGCACCAGCACGACAGGTTTGCCGGTGGCCACCAGCGCCCGCATTAATTCCTTTTGATTTTCCGGAAGTCCGATGTCGCTCCGGCTCGCGGCCTCGCCGCTCATGCCGGCGGATTCACCGAGCACCGCCACTAATACATCCGCGCGATCGGCCGCGGCCACGGCTTCCGCCAGCAGTTCCTGCGGCGAATGGGCGTCCACGGAAATTTCCTCACCGAATGCCTTGAGCGTTGCCCGCAGCGCCGGATCATCCACGAGGTTCGCGCCTTTCGCGTGGAGAATTGTCACGGCGGCACCGGCCACGTTGCTGATGCCGGCCGGCACGCTGACCGCCAGCCGCGAGTCGCCGGCGGCATGCCAACTGCCGAGCAGATTTTGCTGGTCGTCCGCCAGCGGGCCGATTAACGCAATCGTTCCGGATTTTTTCAACGGCAGAAGCTGGCGGTCATTTTTCAGCAGGACGAATGACTGCGCGGCAATTGCCCGTGCCGCCTGACGGTTTTCCGGCGTGAGAATTTCCGTGTGCGCCCGCTCCTCCGTGCAACCGCGATACGGATCAGTAAACAATCCGAGTTTGTATTTCGCCTCGAGAATTCGTTGGCAGGACTGGTTGATTTGCGGCTCGGAAATTTCATTTTTTCGAACCAAGTCCGGCAGATAATTGAAAAACGTTTCGCCCACCATGTCCATGTCCACGCCGGCGTTCAAAGCCAGTTTGGCATCCGCGCGCAAATCGCCCATGCCGTGTTCGCTCATCTCGTTGATGGCCGTATAATCCGTGACGACGAAGCCGTGAAAGTCCCACTGCGTCCGCAGCAGGTCCGTGAGCAACCAGCGATTGCCCGTGGCCGGCACTGCGTCAACTTCGTTGAACGAACTCATGACGCTGCCGGCTCCGGCGGTCACCGCCGCCCGGTATGGTGGCAGATAATATTCATACATCTGGCGGCGGCTCATATCCACCGTATTGTAATCCCGGCCCGCCTCCGCCGCGCCATAAAGCGCAAAATGTTTTACGCAGGCCATGACGGTGTTGCTTTGGCCGAGGTCGCCGCCTTGATAACCGCGCACCATTGCCCCGGCAATCTGCGCGCCCAAATACGGATCCTCGCCCGCACCTTCCGAAATCCGGCCCCAGCGCGGGTCGCGGGCGATGTCCACCATCGGCGAGAAGGTCCAGTTTAATCCATCCGCACTGGCTTCCGTGGCGGCAATCCGCGCGCTTTGCTCAATCGCTTTCAAATTCCAAGTGCAGGAAAGACCAAGCGGAATGGGAAAAATCGTTTTGTGCCCGTGAATGACATCGTAACCAAACAGCAACGGGATGCCCAACCGGCTATTGTTTACCGCTTGCGTTTGCAGCTTCCGCACCGCCACCGGCGTGTAAGTATTGAAAACTCCACCGACCAGACCTTGGCGGATTTTCGAATCCGCATCCTTGCTCAACTGCGGCCCGGTCACATCGAAACCCACCGACAACAGATTCAACTGCCCGATTTTTTCCGCCAAGGTCATCCGGCCCAGCAAGTCGTCAACGAAGGCGTTCATTTTAGCTTCGCCGGCCGGTGGCTGGGCCTGGAGTAAGCCTGCCCCCAATACTCCCATCAAAACTAAAATCAGCGTGGTGCGTTTCATTAAAGGTCTTATTATTGGAACCTCAAGTTTTCTACACGCTAAAAGGTTTTATCGCAACTCTTCTGCACGCGACAAATATTAAATGTGCTGACAACTCCGAGTGGTAGGCAAGGGGGACCGGTTATGCGGATTCAACAACAGAACGCCTCGATTTTTTTTATCGCCTGGGCAAAACCGTGTTGAACTTCCGGGGAGAAATTTTCGGTGAAACTCAAATCCACGGCGGGAATCGTCAGCCACCAGGCTTCAGGCGCGTGGCCAAACACATCGCGGGCCAGCGCCAGCATCGTGCGCGGATCAGCGGCGTGCCCCATGAGCTGCGAGGTTTCGCCCGGCTCCAGCTTGCGCCATTGCACTGCCTTTGGCGCGTCCACGGCGGCGTCCACGAAGATGACTTTTTTGGCGCGCGAAATTGGATCCGCGAGTTCGGGGGTGAGCAGCGGGCAAATGAGCGTCCGCACGCCGGGCAGATGCAACTTGCCTACGGCCTCGGCCACGCGCGGGCCGACGCCATCGTCGCCGCGCAAGGTGTTGCCATAGCCGATGACGAGAATCCCGGTGGCAGTGGAAACTACGCAATTCATAAAAATGTGCCGGCGGAGGAATGACCAAACAACATTCCCCCGCCGGCGATTTTTGTCCAACCCAACCAGACAAAAAAATCAGCCGCGCGCAACTTCGTTCAACACCGCTCCGTCCGGCGCGATCAATTGCACGTGCAGCGGCATCTGGCCGACCGCATGCGTCGAACAGCTCAAGCACGGGTCGTAGCAACGGATGCCGTGTTCGACGCGGTTGAGCATTGGCTCGGGAATCTGGCCGTCGCCGCGAATATAATGCCGCGCGATTTGCGCCACCGTCTGGTTCATCGCCAGATTATTCTGACCGGTGGCGACAATGAGATTCACCTTTTGCAGCAGGCCATTGCGGTCCACCGTGTAATCGTGGAACAGCGTGCCGCGCGGGGCTTCGCTCACGCCGACACCGCGTAAATTGTTGATGCCGGCATCCGCGCGCAAGTAATCGCTCGAAAGTTCCGGATCATCCACGTAACGCTCGACGTATTCAATGCTCGCCAGAATTTCAATGAGCCGCGCGTAGTGATACAGAAACGACGACGTGACCGCGCCATGACCGAGCTTCTTGAATTTTTTCAGTTCGGCATCCGCCTGCGGCACGCCCATCTGTTCGCAAACATTGAGGCGCGCCAGTGGACCGACACGATAAATCCCTTCCGGAAAACCGAGCGGTTTGTAAAACGGCGATTTGAGATACGACGTGCCCTGCACCGATTCGCCGATGTAATCCAAATAATTCTGCGCGTCAATCTGGTCGGCAATAATGCTGCCGCTGCTGTCGGTGAAACGCAGTTTGCCACCGTGATGTTCCCAGGTGCCGTCGGCCGCAACGAGGCCCATGAAGAGCGATGGAAAATTTCCGAAGATTTGAATCTCACGCTGATGCGTCTCCATTGTTTTTTTCCAAAGGTCAAACGCGACCTTGGTGGTGGCAAACGCTTCCGGCAGCCACGCGCGAATTTTGGCGCGACCTTCTTCGCTCAGCGCGCTCCGCACGCCGCCAGGCACAGCCCACGCCGGATGAATTTTTTTGTCGCCGAGAACTTCAATAATTTCCTGGCCGAACTGACGCAAGCGGATGCCGGCGCGAGCCAACTCTTTGTTCGCGGCAATCAGGCCGAAAACATTGCGTTGCGCCGGGGCCGTGTCCCAGCCGAGCAAAAAATCCGGCGCGCTCAAGTGAAAGAAACTCAACGCGTGCGACTGGATGAACTGGCCGAGGTTCAGCAGCCGGCGCAGTTTGTCGGCGGCGGGCGGAATATTGACGGCCATCAGCGCGTCGCCGGCCTTGGCCGAGGCGAGCGTGTGGCTGACGGGACAGATTCCGCAGATGCGCTGCGTGATGCCCGGCATCTCGGTGTAAGGCCGGCCTTCGCAAAACTTTTCAAAGCCGCGAAACTCGACGACATGAAATTCCGCGTCGGAGACATTGCCGGCGTCATCTAGAAAAATACTGACTTTGGCGTGACCCTCGATGCGGGTCACCGGATCAATGATGATACGTTTTGACATAACAAATTTTCAACCGAATTTCAGCTGTTCACCTTCCTGTTTCGGCACGGCACCGGCCAGCAGTTGCGCGACCAGCGATTTGATGCGCGCGGCGGGCGGCGGGCAGCCGGGCAAAAAATATTCGACATAAACCATTTCATGCACGGGCCGCACATTTTCCAGCAACTGCGGCACAATGCCGTCGGCCTTGGGCACGGCGGGATTGTTCTGCGCATTTTCGATGTAGGCGCGCTGCAACACATTTTCCGCGTTATCAATGCCGAGCTGGTTGCGCATCGCGGGCACGTTGCCGGTGACGGCACAGTCGCCGAACGAGACCAAAACTTTTGTGCGCGCGCGAATCTTGTGGAGAATTTCCAGATTGTCTTCGTTGCAAACCGCGCCTTCGATCAGGCACAAATCCACATTTTCGGGATAATCTTTCACGTCCACGACGGGGCTGTAAACAAGGTCCACCGCGTCGGCGAGTTCGATCAGAAACTCGTCGAGATCCAGGAACGACATGTGGCAGCCGGCGCAGCCGCCCAACCAAACTGTGGCCATACGAATCTTCATAAAATAATTTTCAATCGGCGATCCATTGCTTCTTCTCCCGCGCGGTGACGATGAATTCCAGTTTGTCGCGGTCCCGCTCCATTTCGCCCACGGTCGAACCTTTTTGGAACAGCGCGCCCGTCGGACAGGCCATGACGCATTTGCCGCATTCCGTGCAGGAATCCGACGTGCCCCACGACTGGTTGAGGTCGGTGATGATTTTGGATTTGGCGCCGCGGCCGGAAACATTCTTGGTGCCCGCGCCCTCGATGTGCCAGCAGACGCGGACGCAACGGGTGCACAGCACGCAGCGATTATGATCCATGCCGAAGAGCCGGTGCGTCGTGTCCACGCTCCATTTCGGAAACGTGTAGTCATAGCGGACGTGCTCCATGCCGAGCGAATACGCCAGCGCCTGCAATTCGCAATGGCCGTTGGACACGCACACCGCGCAGACGTGATTCCGTTCGGCGAACAATAATTCCAGAATCATGCGGCGATATTTCCGCAGCCGTTCGCTGTCCGTTTTGACCTCCATGCCTTCGGCCACTTTGGTGGTGCAAGCAGGCAATAATTTCGGCGTGCCGGCAATTTCCACGATGCACAGGCGGCACGCGCCGACATCATAAACGCCTTCGAGATGGCACAGCGTCGGGATCTTGATGCCGGCCTCGGTCGCGGCCTGCAACACCGTTTCGTTTTCCTCGGCGCTGATCTGCTTGCCGTCAATGGTCAAAGTTTTGGCAGCCATAAAAATTATTTCGTCGCAAGTTCAGGTTGTTTCGCTGCGCCATTGGAATGCGGCCCAAACGGGTCGGGTTGCAGCAGCGCCTCGTATTCATTGCGGAAAAAGCGCAGCGTGCTCATGGTCGGATTCGGCGCGGTCTGACCGAGGCCGCACAAACTGGTGTTGCGAACCATGTCGCAAAGTTCCTCCAGCTTCGCGAGGTCGCGCGCGGTGGCTTGGCGATTCGCAATCTTGTCCAGAATGTGATGCATCTGCACCGTGCCAGCGCGACACGGAATACATTTGCCGCAGGATTCATCCATGCAAAATTCCATGAAGAAGCGCGCGATCTCGACCATGTTTGTGGTTTGATCCATCACGATCATGCCGCCGGAACCCATGATGGAACCGAGCTTGCCGAGCGATTCGTAATCCACCGGCGTGTCGAGATGCTGCGAAGGAATGCAGCCGCCCGACGGCCCGCCGGTCTGCACGGCTTTGATCGTGCCGCCGTCGGGAGCGCCGCCGCCCATTTCCTCGACGATGGTGCGCAGCGGCGTGCCCATTGGCACTTCGATGAGGCCGGTGTTTTTGATTTTGCCGGCGAGCGCAAACACTTTGGTGCCTTTGCTTTTTTCCGTGCCGATGCCCGCGAACCATTCCGCGCCCTTGCGGTAAATAGCTGGGACGTTGGCAAAGGTCTCGACGTTGTTCAGCAGTGTCGGGCAGCCGAACAAACCGCTCTCCGCCGGAAACGGCGGCCGCGGCCGTGGCGTGCCGCGCTTGCCTTCGACCGACGCCATGAGCGCGGTTTCTTCGCCGCAGACAAACGCGCCCGCGCCGATGCGGATATCAATGTTGAAATTGAACGGCGATTCAAAAATGCCCGCGCCGAGCAGGCCCAAAGTTTTCGCCTGCTTGATGGCGAGATTCAGCCGCGCAATGGCGAGCGGATATTCCGCGCGGCAATAAATGAACCCCTGATCCGCTCCCACTGCGTAGGCCGCGATGGCCATGCCTTCAAGCACGCTGTGCGGATCACTTTCCAACACGCTGCGATCCATGAACGCGCCGGGGTCACCTTCGTCGGCGTTGCAAATCACATATTTCTTCGCGCTCGGAGATTTGGCGACCGTGCCCCATTTGAGTCCGGTGGGAAAACCCGCGCCACCACGGCCGCGCAGGCCGCTCTTGACCATCGCCTCAACGACATCTTTCGGCGTCATCTCGTGCAAGACTTCGTGCAACGCCTGATAGCCGTCCGCCGCGATGTAACCTTCGATGCGTTCGGGATCCACCACCCCGCTGTTCGCCAGCACGATGGAAAATTGTTTCTTAAAAAATGCCGCGTCGGGATTGGTTTGCGCCGCGTTCGCCTGGCCGCCGTTCAGCGCGGCGACGATGGACGGCGCATTGGCCGCCGTGACTTTGACGTAGAGCGCATTCTGCGGATCGGCGGCCACCAGCGGGCCTTCGCAACAGAGCTTCATGCAGCCGACGCCGCGCACTTCGACCTGGTCTTGCAGCCCGGCCTCGGCGACGGCTTTCGCCAATTGTTCTTTGACGCCCTTGGCATCGGACGACATACAGCCGGCAGCCAGACAGCAGCGCAGCACAATTTTTTTGCGCGCGGCCAGTTCCTTTTCTTTGATGGCGATGAGATCGTGGTAAATCATTTTGTCATCCATTGGTTGATATGTTCGAGCGCGGTTTCCGGCGTGGCGCGCGGCGTGACCGTGCCGTCATAAACCACCGCCGGCGCGATGCCGCACGCACCGATGCAGCGCGCGGTCAGCAGGGAAAGCTGGTTGTCCGCCGTCGTCTCGCCAGCCTTGATTTTATATTTGTCCTGAATGCCGTTGAGGATTTTGTCCGCGCCCTTCACATAACAGGCCGTGCCGAGGCAGACGACGCAGGCGTGTTTGCCCTGCGGCTTGAGCTGGAAAAAATGGTAAAACGTCGCGACACCATAAACCCGGCTTGGCGGCAGCTTGAGTTTGACGGAAACGAACAGCAGCAGATCGTCTTCGAGATAGCCGAACAGTTCCTGCGCCTTGTGCAGCACCTCGATCAAGGCATCCTGCCGGAACTGGTGCTTCTTCATGTGGACTTCCAGAATCTTGAAACGCTTATCCCCGCTGGCGTGCTTCAGCACAGCTTGGATGCGGTTTTTTTGCGGCGTGGCAACGGCGGCATTCATAATTAAAATTTCTTGTCCTTAGACAATAAAGAATCAAACACACTTAACACGAATATCCACCACAGTGCTTGGCAAACAGTCACCGAAAATTGTTTTTTGTGGGGCGCACTACCGGCACCGCCAAAAAATGCGAACTTATTGTCAATTTGCGGGAAGCTAAAAACCGGCAACCGCATCAGTTTTAAATTGCGGAATATGTTGGTCGATTAAATCCATTTATATCCCGCACCGCAAAAGCCAACGCTGATCAGCGACTAATTAAAATATGCATACGACAAAATTGTTTTCAACCAAACTGGCCACGCTCGTCCTGTTCCTGTCTGCGGCTGGGCTGCACGCCAGCGACGCCGACCTGAACATCCCGCCACTGGACCCGGTGCATTTTGACAGCCTGGGCGGCATCAGCGGCATCACACTGTTGTATCTGGGCATCGTCGTCTGCGCCATCGGCGCGGCGTTTGGGCTCGTGCAATATTTTCAAACCCGGGCATTGCCGGTGCATCAAACCATGGCCGCCGTTTCACAGACGATCTGGGAAACCTGCAAAACGTATCTGTTCCAGCAGGGCAAATTTCTCGCCGCGCTGTGGCTGCTCATCGCCGCGTGCATCTTTTTCTATTTCAAAATTCTCGAAGGTCTGTCGCTCGGCAATGTGCTGGTGATTCTGACCGCCTCGATTCTGGGCATCCTCGGCAGCTACGGCGTGGCGTGGTTCGGCATTCGCATTAATACCACCGCCAATTCGCGAACCGCCTTCGCCGCGCTGAAAGGCAACCCCGTCAACATCGTCGGCATCCCGCTGCGCTCCGGCATGAGCGTCGGCCTGCTGCTCGTCTGCGTGGAACTGTTCTTCATGATCAGCATTTTGGTATTTCTGCCGCGAGCACTCGTCGGTCCGTGTTTCATCGGTTTTGCGATTGGCGAATCACTTGGCGCGAGCGTGCTGCGCATCTGCGGCGGCATCTTCACCAAGATTGCCGACATAGGTTCCGACCTGATGAAAATCGTGTTCAAGCTGCCGGAAGATGACCCGAAAAATCCCGGCGTCATCGCCGACTGCACCGGCGACAATGCCGGCGACAGCGTCGGCCCGACGGCGGACGGTTTTGAAACTTACGGCGTGACCGGCGTGGCACTGATCGCGTTTCTCGCGCTGGCGTTGGCGCCAAATCCGGTGATTTGCGCGACGCTCATAATCTGGCTTTTCACCATGCGGGCCCTGATGATCGTCACGTCGCTGGTTTCGTATTTTTTGAACGAAGCTTTGACCAATGCAAAATTTGGCGGGCTGAAGGATTTTGATTTTGAAGAACCGCTGACGCATCTGGTTTGGATCACTTCGGCGGTGTCCATCGTCTTTACTTTTCTGGCCAGCTATTTTCTGCTGTCGAAACAGACGGGCATCAATCCAGATTTGTGGTGGGTTTTGTCGGCCATCATTTCGTGCGGCACGGTCGCCGGCGCGGTGATTCCGGAATTCACGAAAGTTTTTACCAGCACCAAATCGCAGCATGTCAAGGAAGTCACCACCTGCTCGAAGCACGGCGGCGCGTCGCTGAATATTTTATCCGGCCTGGTCGCCGGCAATTTCTCCGCCTTCTGGATGGGCCTGTGCATTTTGTTTCTGATGTTTTCCGCGTGCCTGCTGGCCACCTACACCGACTCGCCGATCGTCGCGCTGATGCCGGACAATTTTAAATTCGCCGCGCCAATATTCGCCTTTGGCCTGGTCGCGTTCGGTTTTCTCGGCATGGGGCCGGTGACGATTGCGGTGGACAGCTACGGGCCGGTGACGGATAACGCGCAATCCGTTTATGAATTAAGCCGCATCGAAGCGCAGCCGAACATCGGCGCGGAAATTGAAAGACAGTTTGGTTTCAAACCGGATTTTGAAAACGCGAAACATCAGCTTGAAAAAAATGACGGTGCGGGCAACACCTTCAAAGCTACGGCCAAGCCGGTGCTCATCGGCACGGCCGTCGTCGGCGCGACCACGATGGTTTTCGGCATTATTATTCTGCTCGAAAACATGTTTGGCAACGTCGTCAGCCACTTGAGCCTCGTGCAGCCGGAAATCATTTTCGGCCTGCTCATGGGCGGCGCGGTGATTTATTGGTTCACGGGCGCCAGCATGCAAGCCGTGGTCACCGGCGCGTATCGCGCGGTGGTTTACATCCAGGAACACATGCAGCTCGACGCCACGACCGCCTCGGAAAAAGACAGCAAGGAAGTCGTCCGCATCTGCACCGTTTATGCGCAGAAAGGCATGTGGAATATTTTCATCGTCATTTTCTGCATGGCGCTGTCGCTGGCGTTTTTCAATCCGTATTTCTTCATCAGCTACCTTATCGCCATCGCATTTTTCGGCTTGTTCCAGGCGATTTTCATGGCCAACGCCGGCGGCGCGTGGGACAACGCCAAAAAGATCGTCGAGGTCGAGTTGCGCAAAAAAGGCACGCCACTCCACGACGCCACCATCGTCGGCGACACGGTCGGCGATCCGTTCAAAGACACCTCGTCCGTCGCGTTGAATCCGGTCATAAAGTTCACCACGTTGTTTGGTTTGCTCGCCGTGGAGATTGCCGTGACCATTCCGAGCCAAAGCGTCAAGACGCTTATCGGCGGATTCTTCTTCATCATCGCTCTGGTGTTTATTTACCGGTCGTTCTATTCGATGCGGATACCGGAGGAAGATTTGGCCCAGGATGAAGCGCCGGCCGAACCTCAAAAAAAAACGGGTGAAACCCGCGGCACCAAGACCGGCACCACCGGTTTCGTAACGGAAAAACAAATGACCGGTAAAAACTGACGAAGGAAATTTATGATGCCTGATTACGTTCTCGAACGATTCCCGCTCACGGCCAAATTGCGCGATGGCACGCCCGTCACCCTCCGCCCGCTTGGCAAGCGCGACGACGGCAAGCTGCAAAAGTTTTTGCTCGGCGTGCCGGAAGAAGAACGGCTGTTTATCAAGCAGCCTATTTTCGACCGCAAACTGGTTCAGCAATGGTGCAAACAGGCGGACTTCGATCGCAATCTGCCGCTGCTCGTTTTACATGGCCAGAAAATCATCGGCTTGGCCACGTTGCACCAGCGTTTCGGCGGCTGGAAACGCCATGTCGGCATGATCACTTTGCTCACGCATCCGGAATATCGCGGCCGCGATGTTTCCAAACTGCTCGTCGGCGAACTGATTGACATCGCCAAACACTGCGGGCTGCGCCGGCTCGAAGCCGAGGTCAACGGCGAACGCAAAATCGCCTTGCAGGTGCTGTCGCAATTCGGGTTCAGCAAGCTCATGCATCTCGAAGATTACGTCCTCGACATGAAAGCCGTGACGCACGACTACGTCCTGCTCGGATTGGATTTGAAAACGGACGAGGAATATCTCGGCGTCGGCGGCTGACCGCCCTTTTTCATTGAACGTAAAGGGCGTTCTGCAACTCGCGCACCATCACCCCGCTCATCGCATAACGCCGTTCCGGATCCCGTTCGAGGCATTTCAAAACCACTTTTTCCAGCGCGGGCGGCACGTCCCAGTTGTGCTCGCTCAACGGAATCGGCCCGGCTGGCTGCATTTGCGCCGCGAGAATTTCCGCCGGGGTTTCGCCCGGAAACGGTTTTTGATTCGTCAGTAATTCATACGCGGAAACGCCGAAGGCAAAAATATCTGCGCGGGCGTCAATCGGCTCGCGCTTCAACTGTTCCGGCGCCATGTAGCTGGGTGTGCCGGGATTCTTGGAAAATTTCACGGGCTTTTCAGGAATCGGCTGGGCCAGGTCAAAATCAATCAGCCGCACCGCCGCGTTGGGCGTCACCAGAATATTTTCCGGTTTAAAATCCAAGTGCATGTAGCCGCTTTCGTGGACATGACTCAAGCCGGTGGCGGCATCAATTAAAATCTGCGCCACGTTTTCTTTCAGCACGGCATCCTGCCGCGCATAAAGCGCCTTCAAATTTTCCGCCTCCACATAATCCATCAGCAGATACGGCGTGCCTTCCGCCTTGCCGTGTTCGACGTAGCCGACGATATGCTCGCTTTCCGTGATTTGCGACAGCACGTCGCAGCCGCGCTTGAACCGCTGCCGCGCGGTGAAATTGAATTTCAGATCCGGTTTCAATTTGCGCAGGGCATAGGGTTTTCCGCGCTCGTCCGTCACCAGCCAGATTTCCGACATGCCGCCCGTGTTGAGCAACTCGCGCAAATGGAACCGGCCGAATTTTTCCGGGCCGGGAACGACGGTGGATGTTAATGAACGAGCCATCTTAAAAACCATTAGCACAGCTTTTGGCCGGCGGCGAACAAAACTTTTTCACCGAATTTGCTTCCAGTTGCCGCTGGAAAAAATAAATTCAAACCATGAGGGCGGTGGCCAGCCAATCTCTTGCTTGGTTCGATGCGGGTCTCGGCCTGGTGTATCCCGAGTTCTGCCAGCTCTGCCGCGCGCAGCGCGCCACGGCCCACGACGGCTTTGTCTGCGCCAAATGCTGGACGCACATCCGCTTCATCCGGCCGCCGTTTTGCGAACGCTGCGGCCTGCCGTTTCCCGGCGACCTCACGACTCCGTTTGAATGCACCAATTGCCGTGAAATGGAGCTGCATTTTTCCGCCGCGCGCTCCGCCGTCGTTGCCAAAACCGTGGTGCTCGAAGCCATCCACCGTTTCAAATATCAACGCGCCCTCTGGTTTGAAAATTTTCTGGCCGATCTGCTGGGCCGCGAAGCCGCGCCGGCGCTGCGCGAACAGACCTGGCATTTAATCGTGCCGGTGCCATTGCATCCGCTCAAGCTGCGGGAACGCGAGTTCAACCAAGCCGCGCGCCTCGCCGCACCGCTGGCGGCGGCGACCGGCATTCCACTGAACGAAACAATTCTCCGCCGCGTCGCGCCCACGGCCACGCAGACCTTGCTGACGCGCGCCGAACGCGCCGCGAACATGAAAAATGCATTCGCCGTCCGCCCCGGCACCAGCCTCGCCGGCAAAAACATCGTCCTCGTGGACGATGTTTTCACGACCGGTGCGACCACGAATGCCTGTGCCCGGGCCTTGCGCGGCGCGGGCGCGGCGGAAGTTTGCGTCTGGACAGTGGCCCGTGGAATTTGAATAATCTGCTCTGCATGGCTACCTCATTTTTGACAAAGCAGGCGATGGGCGTTCCGCAGGTCGAACCGGCCTTGACTCCGCCGTCGGTCAAACCGATTCTGCCCAAAAAACCCAACATGGGCAGCGGCAAGAGCCGCACCAAAAAACGCGATATTCCCGAGGGTTTGTGGATCAAATGCCCCTCCTGCGAAGCGATGATTTTCGACAAGGAACTGGACGAAAACCTGAAGGTTTGCTCGAAATGCTCACATCATTTTCCCATCGGCGCGCGGGAACGGATTCATTCGCTCGTGGAAACCTGCACGTTTCAGGAATTGGACGCGGACATGGAAAGCGTGGACGTGCTCGGCTTCAAAGGCGCCTCGACCTACAAATCCAAGCTGGATGCCTACCGCAAAGGCACCACGCTGAAAGATGCCGTCGTGACCGGTCTGGGCAAAATCGGCCCGCACCGCGTCGCGCTCGGCGTGATGGATTTCACTTTTCTCGGCGGCTCGATGGGCTCGGTCGTCGGCGAAAAACTGACGCGCCTCATCGAACGCGGCACTTCCAATAATTTGCCGGTCATCATCATTTCCACCAGCGGCGGCGCGCGGATGTATGAAGGCATGTTCAGCCTCATGCAAATGGCCAAGACCTCGGCCGCGCTCGCCTACCACGCGCAGCAGCGGCTGGCTTACCTCAGCATTCTCACGCATCCGACCATGGCGGGCGTCATGGCCAGCTACGCCACGCTGGGCGATTTGATTCTCGCCGAACCCAAGGCGATGATTGGTTTTGCCGGCGCGCGCGTCATCAAAGACACCACGCAGGCGGAACTGCCGCCGGGCTTTCAAACCTCGGAATTTCTCCTCGATCACGGGCTGATTGACGCGATTGTGCCGCGCAAAGAAATGAAGGATCAAATCGTCAAATATCTGGATTATTTCTCTGCGGGGAAAAAAGCCGGCGCGTAAAAACGGCTGTCAATTCTGCAAAACAAACGGCCGGACGAGTCCATTCGTCCGGCCGATTTTGCATTTAGGGTTGGCGGGTTGCCGAAAATGTGACTTAAACCAGGCACTGAATCAAGTAACTTATACAAGACATTAAGGTTGGTGTTCCCGGCTTGCAGCCGCCACGCCGTCAGCGCCGCCCATCATACCAGTAAAAGGTGGCCTCGCGGCTGCGCACGGTGCGGCGGTAGTTGAAGAGGGACCCCAGGAAAACACCCAACATCTCCCGCGCCGTGTAAAGTTTCAGCTTGCGCGCCGAGGTGACGATGGAATGCCGGTGCAGGATGACGATTTTTTTGCCCGCCGCGCGCGCGAGTTTTTTCAGCCGCTGGCTTAAATCAATTTCCTCCGCCGCAAAATGCTCGTGGCTGAAGCCGCCGATTTGCCGGAACGCCGCCGCTTCCACAAAAATAAACGAGCCGGCCATGAGCTTTCCCAATCGGCTGATGCACGTCCACAACACCATGAGGAGGCGGGTGGTGACATTGAGTTCGTCCATCTGGACAGTCGCGCCGCCGGCGAGAACTTTGCCGGAGGAAATTTTCTCCGCCACGTCGGCGAACAGTGCCGCGCTTGGATGCGAGTCGGCATCCACGAACACCAGCCAGTCGCCGGTGGCCGCCGCCGCGCCGGTGTTGCGGGCGCGGGCGATTTGATTGAACGGCTCGAACACCACGGTCGCCCCGGTGTTGCGGGCGATTTCCGCCGTGCGGTCGGTGGAATTGTTGTCGCAGACGACGAGTTGAAATTCCCAGCCGCGCGCCCCGAACGATTGGGCGGCGGCTTGAATCTCCGCCAGCGTGGCGGCCAGCAGCTTTTCTTCGTTGAAAGCGGGGACGATGACGGAAATTTGCACGCCGCCAAGGTAACGGCCTTTGGCGTTATTTCAACTGTCGGCGTGTTTTTGATTGTGCTTTCGCGTCGCGGGATTTTTAATGGGAGGCATGACCATTTGGATTTTGGCGATTTTATTGATGGCGGCGACGGCGCTGGCCGGTTGGCGGCAGGGCGCGATCCGCGGCGCGTTCACGTTCGTCGGCATTTTTTTCGGCGTGCTGCTGGCGGTGCCGCTGGGCCGCTTGTTTCATCCGCTGCTGCCGCATCTGGGCGCGAGCAATCCGATCATGGCCTGGGCGCTGGCGCCGCTGGTCGGATTCATCGTGGTGCAAATCGCCTTTGCGATTACGGCGTTCACGGTGCATCGCAAAGTGGAATACTTTTACAAATACGTCGCCGGCGATCTGCGGCTGTCGCTGTGGGAACGCACCAACGGCCGGCTAGGCCTCTGCGTGGGTCTGCTGAACGGCGCGGCGTATTTTGTCCTCGCCTGCTTTGTGATTTTCAACCTGACGTATCTGACCACGCAGGTGGCGGCGTCTCCGCATCAGCCGACGCTGATCCGGTTCGTCAATCAACTGGGTAATGATTTGCAGGCGACGGGACTGGCGCGAACCGGCAGCGCGGTGGGATCGCCGCCGGAAATTTATTTTAAAGTCGCTGATTTGTCGGGCTTGCTCATGCAAAATCCGCAGGTCGCGCCGCGCGTGGCGGATTATCCGGGGCTGGTTTCGGTCTGGGAACGCGACGACATGCAGGCGCTGGTGCAGGACCCGACGATCACCAATGCGCTCGCGGCCGGCGCGTCGCTCGGCGACATCATCAACGCGCCGGCGGTGCAGGATTTTTTGAAGAATCCGGCGCTGACAAAACTTTTCGAGGGCATCGTGCAGACGAACTTGGATGACTTGACGACTTATTTGCATACCGGCAAGTCGCCGCTGTATGACGGCGAAAAAATCTTGGGCCGGTGGCAGGTCAATGTGGGTGTCACGGTCGCTTGGTTGCGGCAGGACCGTCCGCGGATTCTCGCCAGCGAAATGCGCGCGCTTCGCGCCCTGTGGACGCAGGCCTACGCGCCGACCGTTTATCTGCTGACCGGCGACCATCAATTGTTCATCAAAAACCTGCCCCGGTTTCAATCGGTGGCGGGCCAGCCGCCGTTCGCGCCGGAAAATTGGAAGGGCGACTGGAGTTTGGATGGAACGAATTACACGCTGCACGCCACGTTCAATGGCGCGGATAAATTCATGACCGCGACGCTGCAAGGCGTCCGCCTTCAGGTCAAGGACGGGCAAACGCTTCTGATTCTCGACGGCGCGAACTGATTTTGGACGCCGTCACATTTTTGAGACACGGCTCGGCGAAGAAAACTTCGTTTTTCAGCCATTTCAACCTCGGCCTGATTCCTGCTAAATCGCTGGCATGAGTATTCAGGACATATTCTCCGCCGTGATGACCCTCCGGCGAGGCGTGGTAATTGTGTCCATTATCGCGGGCACCGGCTACAAACTCGCGCCGATGGTCTGGCATAAATCCGAAGCCAAGCCCGTGCCAGTGACCGCCGCCAGCACTCAGGCCGCCGCCAACAACCCCTCCAGCAAGACGGTCGCGGCCAATGTGATTCTCCACGATCTCGGCAATGTGACCCTCACCAATCACTACGAAACTCGCGTGCAACTCGGCGGCGGCAAAGACTGCATCCTGAGTCCCAAGATGATTGACAGCAGCAATGTGCAGATCACGTTCGCGTTGGAATCCAAAACCAACGCCGGTAAAATTCATGACCTCTCGGTCGCCCAAGTGGTCGCCCGCACCGGCAAATCCGTGGAAATCGCCCTGGGTGATTTCAATCTCACGCTCACGCCCCAGATGGCGGCCGAGTAACATTGAGTTTCAAGCATGGGAAAATCCGGCAGTTGAATCAAACTGCCGGCGAACAATTCCATTGGCAGAACCTCAAGGTGCCAGCAGCGTTTGCACCAATTTGGCCAGGATGCCAAGGCTGCAGACCAGCAGGACCGAGCCGATAAAGTCCCGCCGCGCCAGGCCGACCGGCTGCGCCACGCCGATGACACTGATCGAATGACAGAAACCGCTGCGGTTATTTTTAGTCATGGCTGACTTCAAGCATAAGCCCTGCCAAGCAAAAAGAGGAAACCGGGGATTGCGAATCTATCCTTGCCTTTTGATTTGGTGGACAAACCACCCGCACAAAAATCGGCAGACCGCTTGAAAACGGTCTGCAGATGTGGTTCACCAGGTCGGTGCGGTTTGGATAGGAATCAACCGCGAGCTAGTTTCCGGTGCCGGAAACCTAAGCCGAAAATGGCCAGACCGCCGAGTAGCAAGGCCACCGAACTGGGTTCGGGAGCCGGAACCGGGTCACTGATAAAGTTGTAGGTTGCACCCGCCGAGTTGGCGCCAGGATTGAAAAAACCGGCGTTGTAACCATTCAATCCACTCGGCGGTTCCGCCCCGGTTTCGGTAATAAACACCGAGGTGCCCAACAACGAGGCCGGAAAGCCCACGTCAGCCGGCGAGGTGGGATTCGATTCGGCCGTGGTGTCCGAATAGACATAAACCGTGAAATTCCCGTCGAACCGATACACGTCCGAAATCGACCCGATTGTATCGGTGAGCACGACATCCCCCGCCACCGCCCGGAACGGCAGCGTGTAAGACAGCGTGGTCATTCCCGAAAACGGATCCACCGCCATGGCGCTCGGCAACGGGGTTCCGCTGATGTCTCCGGCCCCGAATTCGTCCAGGGTGATCACCGGCTGACTATAGGCGGTCGTCATCGCAATGGTGGCGGTGAAAACGGCGGCGAGGAGGGTTTGGTTTGGTGTTTTCATATGTTTTCTTTCTTGGTTTGTTTTGGTGATGCCGCCACAGTTATGATTTTTAAGGCGGCGTTATGTGGTTGAAGTCCCCAAGGTGAGAACCAACGTTGCAACGGCTGGCTGCGCATCTTGGGACGCAATTTAAATAAGCATACTTTATTTCAAATCTGTCAACTCCTAATTGTGGCCGTTGAACCGCGAAGCATTGTGAGGGTTTGGCACCTGCGGGCGGCAGGGTAAAACCGTTGAAATGGGAAAATTTTTGGCGCGACGACCAAGCCGGCACGCGGGACGCTCGCGCTCCCCGGACGGAATATGCCGCCCCGACGGGGCTGGGGAATTTTTGGTTTGGGTTTCTACAAAGATGTCGCGCCTACGGCGCTGGGAAATAAAATCAATCGCAACTTGGAATTTAGCTTCCAGCCACTTCTAAATCCTTCCATTCGCCGGCAAGCCCTTTTGCCTTTAGCATGGTGCTCATATCAACGAATGTTTCAAATGCGATATGCACACCATCAGGCCATGAAGCTTCACACTCTGGGCAAACATTTATTGATTCTCCAGTCACTTTGATTCGAGCATTCAACACCCAATCTTGGTTGCAGCGAGGGCATTCAATTTTCATGAACTTATTTCGCGGCTAACAGTTCTGTTTCCTTCTCGCAATTTCCATTTTCTCGGTCGCAACCGCTTTCTTCCTGATCGCTGAAATCGTGGCTATCCCAGTTCGGATCGAGGCCGAGGGCTTTGAGCATCTGGAGATCTTTTTCGACGGGCTGGTTCAGCGTGGTGAGATAATTGCCCACCATCAGCGCGCTCGCGCCGGCCATGAAGATCATGCTTTGCGCGTCGCGCAGGTTCACGGTGCGGCCGCCGGCGATCATGATTTCCTGGCGCGGCAGAATGAAACGGAAGCACGCGATGGTCTTCAAAATTTCCATCACGGGCAGCGGCTCGTTCTTGGCGAACGGCGTGCCGGGAATCGGATTGAGGATGTTGACGGGCACGACGTTCGCGCCGATGGCCTTCAATTCAAACGCAAGGTCGCAGCGGTCGGCGCGCGTCTCACCCATGCCGATGATGCCGCCGGAACAAATCTTGATGCCGGCTTTTTTCAGATAGCCGATGGTTTCCAGCCGGTCGTCGAACGTGTGCGTGGAGCAGGTCTGCGGAAAAAAGCGGCGCGAGCTTTCGAGGTTGTGGCCGTAACATTCGAGGCCGGCTTCCTTGAGGCGGTTCGCAACTTCTTGTTTTTTGATGATGCCAAGCGAGGCGTCGGGGCGCGTCTTGCCACCGGCTTTCAATTCGCGAATGCGGTCGCAGACTTCATCGAGCATCGGGCCTTCATTCAGCCCTTTCCACGCGGCGACGAGACCGACGGCGGTGACTTGGTTTTTATTCGCTTCATCCGCCGCTTCGTTCACCGGTTCGGGCTCGATGAAACCATATTTCGGCGAGCCAGTCTGATAATGCGACGACTGCGAGCAAAAGCTGCAATTCTCCGAACACGCGCCGGCCTTGGCGTTGACGATGGAGCAGAGATGAATCTTATTGCCCTTGAATTGCTCGCGGATGCGGTTCGCCCACGATAGCAAATCCAAAATGTCGGCGGAGGTTTCGAGGTTGAACAGCCACGTCGCTTCGTCGCGGGTGATGTGTCCGCCGCCCAAAACTTTTTCGCCGAGCGTGGAAAGTTTCTGGTGATTGTTCGCGTCAACCGATTGGGCTGTCATGGTTGACAGCATACCGTGCAGGAAAAAATCCGCAAGCGGACTTCACTTGGCCGCGGGCGCGGGCACCGGCGCGGGCGGCGGCACTTTCGACGGAATGACCGCGTTGAGATACTCGGCCAGCGAGGCGATCTGCATGTCGTTGAGCGGGCCGCCTTGCGAGGTGGCAAACGCGGGCATCAGCGAACCGGCTTTGCCGGCGGTGATCCACGTGCGCCAGAATTCCACGCTCGTCGGGTCTTTGAGATTGTGCAGGTCGGGCACCATGCTGGCGCGGGTGGCGGCTTCGTGGCACACGGCACACACGGCGGCAAACAGCGGCTGGCCGTATTTACCTTCGATTTTATTGATGTGGCAGCTCGCGCAATCGCCTTTGAAAACGGCCTGCCGGTCCGCCTGCGCCATCGCGACGCCCTTGGCGCGGTCCGCCTCGGACAGGGTGATCACGGGCGGCGGCGCGATGTTGATCCGAAGCGTGAGCGTCTTGCTGCCCTTGTCGGTCGAAACATTGACGGTCTTGAACAGCGTGCCGCTCTTGCCGCTGAGATTCACGGCGATTTTGATCTGGCCGTTGGTGCCGGCGGGAATGGTCCACGGCACCGGCGGCAGTTCCGCCGTGGTGCAGCCGCAGGACGGATGCACGCTCAAAATGACGACGTTGGCATCTGTGACATTGGTGAAGCTGAAAATAAACCGGGCGAAATCCTGGCCATTGGTGGCGTCGGTGGCCTTCATCAGGTCGTCCCACGCAATCACACCGTCTGGCAGCGGCCCGCCCGCGTGCGACATATCCGGCACAAAAACCGGCGCGGTGGCCACGGCGTTGGACGGCTGGGCGGCGACGGGGGAAATACCGGCGGCAAAAAACAGCAGCGCGGCGGCACCTGAAAACATCCAGTTCAGTTTCATCATGCGTTAAAAATAGCGGCTTCGGGAAAAATTGACTAGCGGGAATTTATCCCAGCCGGTTCAACGCGCTCAACACCGCGCGCACCGAGGCGAGTTCGATGTTGGTGTCCACGCCCGCGCCCCAGCGCGATGGGCCATCGGCGGATTTGATTTGAATATAGGAAATCGCCGCCGCCGTTTCGCCGGAACTTAGGGCGTGCTCGCTGTAATTGGTGATTTCAAACCGCGGCACACCGGCCGTCGTGAAGCCGTGGACGAGTGCCGCCAGCGGGCCGTTGCCTTCGCCGGAAAATTCCACCGGCTGGCCGGCGCGCAATAATTTTGCGCGGCATTTCACAACGCCGTTTTTGCTCTCGGTTTCAAAGCCGGACAATTGCCAGGGCGAAATCCGCTCGACATATTCTGTCCAGAACATCGCCTTGAGTTCCGTGCCGGAAACTTCGCGGCCGAGTTTGTCCACCGCGTCGTTGGCGATGGGGCCGAACTCGCGCTGCATGTCTTTCGGCAGCTCGATGCCAAATTCGCTTTCGAGCAGATACGCCACGCCGCCTTTGCCGGACTGCGAGTTCACGCGGATGACTTCGCGATATTCGCGGCCGATATCCGCCGGGTCAATTGTCAGATACGGCACGTCCCAGTGCGCGCCGGGAATTTTTTCGCGTTCGGAGAGACCTTTCTTGATCGCGTCCTGATGCGAGCCGCTGAAGGCGGTGAACACCAATTCACCGGCATAAGGCTGGCGCGCCGGCACGGTCATGCCGGTGCTGCGTTCGTAAACGTCAATGATTGAAGCCAAGTTGGAAAAATCCAATTTCGGATCAATGCCGTGCATGTAAAGATTCAACGCCACGGTGACGATGTCCAAATTGCCGGTGCGTTCGCCGTTGCCGAACAGCGTGCCCTCGACGCGATCCGCACCGGCGAGCAGGCCCAGCTCCGTCGCCGCCACGCCGGTGCAGCGGTCATTGTGCGTGTGCAGGCTGATGACGAGCGAATCGCGGTTTTTGATGTTCTTGCAAATCCATTCGATTTGATCCGCATAAACATTGGGCATGGCGACTTCGACCGTGTCCGGCAGATTCAAAATCATTTTGTGCTGTGGCGTCGGCTGCCACACGTCCATCACGGCTTCGGAAATTTCCTTGGCGTATTCCACCTCAGTCATGCTGAAACTTTCCGGCGAATACTGGAGCATCACTTCCGTGCCCTTGAGCCGGTGCAAACGGTCTTTGATCATCTTCGCGCCGTTGACGGCGATGGCTTTGATCTCGTCCTTCGACTTGCCAAACACGACGCGACGCTGCGCGGGCGAAGTGGAATTATACATGTGGATGATGACTTTCTTCGCGCCGATCAACGACTCCACCGTGCGCTCGATCAAATCCTCGCGCGCCTGCACGAGCACTTGCAGCCAGACATCATCCGGCGCGCGCTTCTCCTCAATGAGCCGGCGGTTGAACGTGAACTCCGTGTTTGACGCGGACGGAAAACCGACCTCAATTTCCTTGAACCCGATTTTGACAAGCGTCTGGAACAACTCCAGTTTTTGCGACACGTTCATCGGCACGGCGAGCGCCTGGTTGCCGTCGCGCAAGTCCACGCTGCACCAACGCGGCGCGGCGGTGAGGACGCGGTTGGGCCATTGCCGGTCGGGCAATTGAACCGGCGGAAATGCGCGATATTTTTGTGACGGGTCTTTTTGCATGATCGTTTGGCTTTCTTATTATTGCCGTCCGACAGTCAGGTTAAAACAAAAAACCCACCGCCGTATCGGCAGTGGGTTGGTTAAATTCTGATGAACGAATCAAAACCCGACTGCCGCGCTGGTCAGCAGCGCGTTCGTCACTAGCAGGTTCAGGTTGTGTTTCACGCGGAAAAACTACCGTGTATCCAGGATGGGGTCAATCGCTTTTCAAAATTGAACTTTCCGGATGACCAACTCATCCAGCTTGGACGGAGGCTGCTCAGCAGCGAAGCAGCGGTTCATCGTCGAGCCAAACGGACTTAATTCGATATAGGTAAATTCTTTAGCAGTTTGTTGAAAAACGATTTTTTGTTTGAAACTTTTTAGTGTGAGTCATGTCTGAAACAGCATGCGTGGAAAACCTCAAGCCCAGCCGGACTTTCTGACGGTCATCAACTTGAACCAATGTGTGCCGGCGGACCAT
>CAISEZ010000033.1 GCA_903884535.1 uncultured Verrucomicrobia subdivision 3 bacterium | reverse complement strand
GGCAATCAACTGCCGGAGGGTTTCGTCTTGCTGAATGAGCGGCAGGTAAGGCCAGACTTGCGCCGAGCTGTCGCGCAACCACATTGCATCAATGTCGCCGGTGATAACGTAAGTGTCCGGGCGGCCATTGATAATCTCAAAGTCCACCGTGGTGTCCAAGGTGTTGGGAAAGCAGTTGCCAAACATCCATGCCAGTTCCTTGTTGCCGATAGACGACTGGACTCGTTCGATGGTGCGCTCGACTGCGGCACTTTTGAATTTTCTCTTTGCTTCAGGAATCCGCACCACGGGAAACTCGGATGCCACTGAGCGGGCCAGCAAAGGTGCCAGAATCAAAAGTGAGGCTGCCAAAGGTGTCTTGCAGATGAATTCTCTTCGTTTCATGTTTTGTCCGAACATTCAGGCATGGACTGGTCCAATCGGGCAAATCCACTTATTTGTCCACCGTAATTCCCAGCACATTGACCACGGCCCGTTCATGCCCGTCGGTGGGCTGGTTCAAAATTTTCATTGTGCCGGTGTCCGCCTCGCTCACGGCCATCTCCGAACTGCCGCCGCCGTCCAGATTGAGGACTTCCGTGCAGCCGAGACGCAACATCTCCGCCGCCAGTTCATCATAGGTCATGCCGAGCGCAATGCCGGGCTTGCGTCCGTCCACGACCAAAATCGTCAGCCTGGCTCCCGGCTTGTCAAGGCCGACGACCGTGCATGGGTGGCGAACCTTGCCTTGGTGCGGCCAGGCAACGGCGGCGGGCGCCGGCACGGCAACCCCGTTATGAACCAGTTGCGGACCGCCGCCCAAAACTTGCCAGTCGTCCCCGCCCGGCTCGGTCAGCGATTCAATGGTCACGGTTTGATTTTTATGAACGACGAGGCAGGGCCGTTCGTTCGTGCTGGTGGACCAAGTTTTGCCATCGGTCATGGCCGGGCCTTCGGTGCGAGACCATTGGCCGGCAGCAAAATGAGAATTGGTCCCCTCGCCGTCGTTCACGCCTTTGGCGATGAAAAAATCGCCGTTCACGACCAGATCAAATTTTTCGCGGGCGGCGATGTGGGTCGGTTCCATCAGGGTGGTTTCCCATTTGCCCTGGCGCTCGGGCGCCGGTCCGCCCGGCGCAACCCGCAGGTGCAACCGGGGATTTTTCAAATCCACCTCGGCAATGAACAGTCGCTCCAGCGGATTGGTGCGGGTTTCGGAAATGCAAGTGACACCAGGCAATGGATAATTGGTCAGTGTCTCAGCGCCGGCCGAAAACAAAGACCATGCGGCAATCGTCAACCAAGCAAAAATCGCGGTTAAAAATTTCACGTCTTTCACATCAGAATAGATAAATACAATGGCCAGTCTGGTCTCGGCCAGATCTAAATGAGCCTTCAGACATCAGGAAATGTTGACCCATGCCCGCTGGCGGCTGGCCTCATACATCGCCTGCATCACCGAAACACGGGCGGCCGCCTCGCGAGGCCTCACCAGCGGTTCGCTTTGGCCGCCGGCCACCGCATCCAGAAACTGCTGCAGCGGCAGCTTCAATGCGGTCGGCAGGTTCGTCACCGGCTTGCTGCTATCGTTTTGGCCCGCCTTTTTACTATGATAAAACAACTGGCCATTGAAAATGACCGCATGACCTTCTGTGCCACTGATGAGAAATGGCACCGGGTCTTCAATGTCCACCCAACCGGCAGCCAGCGTCCCAATCACACCGTTCCGAAAGCGGATCAGCGCCTCACCCGTTTCATCGCAATCGCCGTAACGATGCGTCACCGGACGAATCTCCGCAGTCACCGCCTCGATGTCGCCCAGTATCCACATCAAAATATCCAGTTTATGAGTGCCCAGATCGCCAAACGCGCCCACCCCGGAAATTTTCGGATCGGCCATCCAGCGCCATTCCTGATCAAACCAACCTTGCAACGAGCCAGCGTGACAATTGGAAGCGCGAACGCGAGTGATCTGGCCGAAATTTCCGGCCGCGACTTCTTGTTTCAAAAAAAGAAATTTTGGATCGGT
The DNA here is from genome assembly GCA_903884535.1 of uncultured Verrucomicrobia subdivision 3 bacterium. GTDB lineage: Bacteria > Verrucomicrobiota > Verrucomicrobiia > Limisphaerales > UBA11358 > UBA11358. The sequence continues at coordinate 1,605 of CAISEZ010000033.1, read as the reverse complement.
GCGGGTAAAGTAACCTGTGGTGAACAGTAATCCGGACTTTTCAATCGAGTCGGCCATCACCCGGCTTTCACGGCCAGTAATCCCCAGCGGCTTCTCTACAAATAGATGTTTGCCAGCCCGGACAGCGGCGATGACGAGTTCCTCATGCCGGTTTGTTTCAGATAAGATGACGACCGCGGCGATTTCTTTGTCATCCCAAATAGTGTGCAGATCCGAGACTAGCTGCGCACCAACCTCCTTGGCCCGGCGTTCAGCCCGTTCGCGGTCATGGTCCCAGACATATTTGATATGAACATCCGGCCGCTTCCGAACCAAATCCAAATAGCTTGGCGTATGGATATGTGCCACTCCGACAAAAGCGATCTGAATTTTTCCGCCAGCCTGTGCCCAGACCGGAACCGTGGCAATCGCAATAGTTGCCAAGCTTGCCGCCGCAATAAAATCCCGCCTGGTAATGTCAGTATTCATGTCATTCAAGGTATAAACGCGACTCGCTGGATTCAACTGGCAAATACTTTGGTTCCGCTATTTTCAAGGATTGCTCACTCGATAGAATAGTTGGCTGGCAGTCGGTGTTGACAGATAAGGTGACGCGCCGACACCAATCACCGGCGAATATGGGCCGGCCACATTTGTTGAGGACTGGAGCGTGCCAGTGTAATTGATGACAACCTGCCCGCCTGAATAATACAGACTGAGGGTCGGAATCGTGGCGACATTGTATATCTTGCTGATTTGGGCGGCGCTCAAGGCGTTCGTGAAAAAGGCCGCCTGGGCGATGGCTCCCGCAAAATATTGTTCGTTATTGCCAACCAAGGTGAAATCGGGATCGCCGCCCAAATACACATCATCGTTGGTGTTGCCGACGACGCTGCCGACTGATGCGGCTGAATTATTAAGCGCCCCGTCAACATAGAGGTAATTTGTAGTCCCGCTGTAAACCCCGACCACCTGATGCCAGTTGCCATCATTATAGACTCTGGTGGAATTAACCGAGCCGGCCCCGGAATTCCAGACCAGCAATCCATTAGTCCCATTCAGGTTGATTGCCCAGGAGGTCTTGCCACCGTGACCCATAATGGTCTGCACGCGGCCGTCAGCCGGATAAGTCTTGAACCATGACATGGCTGTGAACGGCTGTGTTCCCGTTGGGTTGAAAGAAGGATCATAACCCGCATCCACGCAAGAAAAGACACCGTTGATCGGCGCGGCAAGGGATTGGGAACCCAAAGTCGCAATCGCGGGCCCGGTCAGTCCGCCCGGCACCGTTCCCTGAGAATACACTCCGTTCACCGGTGCCGAACCGTAGTTAATTGCTTCGGGACAAGCCAGCACATTTGGTGCAATAAATCCAGCATTATCCATCCGGTAATACAGCAGCGGGTTGTCCGTCAGAACGGTCTGCATATAGTTGGAACCGGTCGTGACTCCGGCTTGATAGTGGTTGTTAATGTCACCGGTAGAAAGGACATTTGTGTAAATTGCCACTTCATCCTCGCCGCCGTTAAACCAGCGGATGCCACCGATGGGACCGCCATTCCACTTGCCTGCACCAATCGCCAGTGGCGACCAAGTATCAGGAGAATTCGGGCTGGATGCCGTCAT
>CAISEZ010000032.1 GCA_903884535.1 uncultured Verrucomicrobia subdivision 3 bacterium | reverse complement strand
GGTCTTTGCAGACGGCCAGTCCTTGCGGACGGCCACGATGGGGGGAAAGTAACAAAAGCAGAACTCCAATCGCCGGAATCAAAAGATGCGGGGCGGGAACCGAAAACTATCCGGCCGGCCGTGAAAACGGGCTGCCGAAACTTTATGTGAAACGAGTCGTTTAATGGCAACAATCGCCAGATTAAAATCCGGTCAATGTCCGGACACGATTTGACTGACTGACTGGCCAATGAATATGGAGCCGTAGGAACTTAAATGATGCGCGTCCTTGTATAAAGTATTTGTTCCCACCGCAATCATAGTGACGCCATTGGTGGATAGAAATGTTTGCAGCGGAATAATTGAAGTATGCGGATAGGCGCGGCTTGCCTTGGTGAAAACCTGGATCAATTTGGAGTTACGGTTTGAATAAACATTCAAGGAGTAACCAAGAGTGGCATTTGGATCCCGTCCGGTTATTTCCAGCAGATGCACTGCCTTTGACACATTCACTGCATAGGTTGGGACCGGCAGGCAGATGAAAACATTTTTATTTGCGGCCGACATTGCGGCCACGGTCAAGTCAAGCTGCTGTTCAAATATTTTGTAGACTGATTCTTTTCCGACGGGCTTGCCTTGGTAGGTGAATATGGGCGTATCACCATCGCGGCGCCCGAAATATTTATTTCCTTCCAAATAGGCGGTCCAATTAGCGATTATAATGACATTGGTTATTTCGCGGTGTTCAAGGATAAATTTCAAGACTTTGGGTCCATACGTTTCATTGTGGGCATTCATTGCACTTCCCGCGTTCAAAGAACTTAATCCGAGCACCGGCGGGGTTGCGTATTCTTCCAAGAACTTAAACGATAATCCGGATTGTGCGCTGTTAACCAACAGTCCATCGAAGAGGTTCATCGCATGGCTATCACCCCAAACCACGGTGTTGGCATTGGTGTTCGCGCCAACCGTCGCAACCTGCGACGGCTCGATGTATCCGTCGTCATTGGGCGTGATCGTCTTGAGCACGCTGTCGCTGACCAAGCTGGTTATTATATCAACCGGGGGGGGGGGGTAAGACGGATGGTCAGAAAAGAAATGAGAGCGATCATCCCAGCACTGCCGGCAGCGAAAGCAAACAGCGATCGCCGCGAAACGAAGAAGCGTTTTTGCCGGATGGGATTCTCAATCAAAAAGGTCAGGAATGAGGCGGCAACAAAACTCAGGCAGGCGATTGCCAGTTTGGAAATGAATGCCAACCCCGCCGGGAAAAACGCGGTCGCAAAGACAATTATGGGCCAATGCACCAAATATAAAGCGTAAGAAATGTCACCCACATACGTTAACCACCGGCTCGATAAGATGCCGTGGATAATCGAGCCTTCATGTTCCTGGCCGAGAATTAAAACCAGAGTCCCCAATGTGGGCAACAGGGCGGCCACGCCGGGATAGGGTATTTCCCCATTGAAGTAAAAGCAGCTGAAGCATATCGAACCCAGGCCCAGGGCGGAAATCAAGTGACTATACCGGGCCGGCAACCGCCAAGTATACAGGAAGGCCAGGCAGCCCAGCCCGATTTCCCAAAAGCGGGTTGGGATCAAAAAATAACTGAACGAAACGTGTTTGTTGGACACCATCGCCGACAGCAGAAGAGATGCGGATGACGCCGAGAGCAAAATTAATCGCAAGGTAAAAGCCGACTTTGCCCGGGGTTTGAGTGTGGGTTTGTGGAGCAAAAAAATAAGCAAGGCATAGGCGATTTAAAATTGCTCTTCAACCGAAAGGGACCAGGTATGCAGGAGCGGTTTTTCAATGGAGGTTTCGTCAAAGTAACCCACTTGTTTGTAAAAGTGAAAATTGCTAACCCCTAAAGCGGAAGGCAGAATTGAAGCATTGATTTTGAGGCGGTCCGGGGCGTTAAAGAATAAAAAGGCGATGCTGAAGCAAACCAGAATGGTGATAATCAAAGACGGCAAAAGCCGGCGCATGCGCCGTTCATAAAAGGCCGAAAGAAAATCCCGGTCGCCATAGTGGTTGCGGATGCTCCGCGTGATGACATAACCCGAGATGACAAAAAACACATCCACCCCGACAAAGCCGCCATTAAATCCCCAGATACCGAGATGGTTCAGAAGGACAAAGATAATGGAAAGGCCTCTCAAGCCGTCCAGCGTTCTTATCCGGCTCATTGCTTTATCCTTCATTTGTTAAGTATTTTTCACACAGGAAGCATCACTCGCTTTTTTGAGCATGGATTTGACCGCCGCAAATACGATCGGGGCGTCCAATTCCTTCATGCAGCAGATGTCGTGGGGACAGCCTTTTTGCCAATGACCGCGCGGCGTCCGGTGGTGGCAAAACAGGCAGGGAACCTGACTGGTCAGACCGATGCCGGGCGTGGCTGGCGGCAGGCGATATTGCGGATCGTTGGCGCCAAACAAACCCACCACCGGCGTGCCCACCGCCCCGGCGATGTGCACCGGTCCGGAATCCACGGAGATGATCAGATCACAACCGGCCACCAGCGCCACCAACTGGTCGGCGGGCACCCGGCTGACCAAAGAGTTGATGCCGGTCAGTTGATCGAACTCGTCCGCTTCGCCGACCGGCCGGCGCAGGCCGAATTGCAAAATGGTCGCTTCATATTCGGCATGGATCAAGTTCACCAGTTGCTGCCATTTGGCCACGTCCCATTCCTTGACCGGCCAGGTGTGACCGCCGTTGATGCCAATCAACCAGTGGCGTTTGGCACCGGGGGCGGCCGCGAGACCGTAAGCAGATTTCACCGTGTTGATAAATTCCGGTGAGGGATTCAGTCGCGGCTGGCGGTCGGCCGGTGACAGGCCGCAGGACTGGGCGAGATCGTCAATCAAGTGATTCGTTGGCCCGACATCGGGAGAAAGTTCGTCGGTGGTTTGGGGCGCGTAGATTTTCTCCACCAAACCCGGGAAGAGATATGGAATAAATTTCCACGAACGTGCGCCATACACTCGGTCCACGGCCGGCGAGAGCAGCACCATTTTCCGGTAGTCGTTCATCACAGCATAAATCAGCAGCCGGCCGGGGTGACGTTTCCGGATTTCGGCACACATCGGCAGCGTGCAAATCACATCGCCCAGCGCGCCGATGCGAAAGAGGATGACCGCGCGCTGGCGGTGCCGCAGGCATTGAAACATCAGCCAGACGGGAAAATAAAAATGGTCGGCGACGCGGGCGTTGAGCCATTTTTTCAGCGCCTTGAAAACGGACCGGACCGGACCGGGCAGCGCGGACGGCAAAGATTGGCGCAGAGAGGTCACGGCTCGAGGCATGCGGTTACAGACGGTTTAATTGGAAGACCGCAGACGGCGTCATGGGTGCCCAGATGCGATGCAGGCTTTTCTGGACGGAGCGAGCGGACGGCATGATTTCAATCTGAACCACTTCACTGATGTTGTCCACGTTGTGGCTGGGAGTGGCAATGCTGAAGCCGAGGACATAGGTTCCCGGATTCAGGAAAAAATCCGGAATTTTCACCCGCAGCTGATACCGGCCCGGCTCCAGGCTGGTGAGCGGCAGTTCCTGCGTGGTGGTGGTCGAGGCGAGTTGCATTCCAGTCACGGCGAACAATTGATAGCCGATCTCGGGTTCTGCCAGGGGACGCGTCACGGAAATGTCCACGGCGAACTCCAGCGGCGTGCCGTATTCGAAGCACCAGGCCCCGCCGGTTTCGGCCGAAAGATTTTTCAGCCGAACCAGACGCGCTTCGGCGCTGCCTTCAAAGGCCCGCGGCAGCGCGGTCAAATCGATTTCCCCGGCAGTTTGCTTGGAGTGATCGGCGTAGGCATTGAGCACGTCGCGCGTTGCTCCCTGCATCTTCAATCCGCCTTTGACGAGATAAATGCACCGGGTGCATAGGCGGCTGATGGCCTCCATATTGTGGCTCACGAAGAGCACGGTCCGGCCGCTCTGGCTCACGTCGTTCATCTTGCCCAGGCATTTTTTCTGGAACGCGGCGTCGCCCACGGCCAGCACCTCGTCCACAATCAAAATTTCCTGGTCCAGATGCGCGGCCACGGCAAAGGCCAGCCGCATATACATGCCGCTGGAATAATGTTTCACCGGCGTGTCCAGAAACTTTTCCACCTCGGCAAAGGCCACGATCTCGTCAAATTTTTTGGCGATCTCCGTCCGGTGCATGCCGAGGATCGCACCGTTGAGAAAAATATTTTCGCGCCCGGTCAGCTCGGGATGGAAGCCGGTGCCGACCTCCAGCAGGCTGGCCAGCCGGCCGTCAATTTCGATCCGGCCCTTGGTCGGCTTGGTGATGCGGCTCAGAATTTTCAGCAGCGTGGATTTGCCCGCGCCGTTGCGGCCGATGATGCCCACCGCTTCGCCGCGTTGAATCTCAAAGGAAACATCCTTGAGCGCCCAGAATTCCTCGCGCGTGGCGTCCAGCCGGTTTTTCTGGAACAGGGATTTCGCCCGGTCAGCCAGCACATCGCGCAACGCCACATAACGGGAGCGCCCGCCGGCCTGATGCCGGAGCAGATAGCGTTTGCTGAGATTTTCGACGCGGATGGCGAGGCTCATGGCAGAAGAAAAAGCGGAAGGCGGAAAAGTGGAAAAGCGGAAAAGCGCCAGCAATTGGCACCTGTCTTTTGGGCGACATTCGCGGTCGCAGATTTCGGTTGTCGGGCTTCCGGATTCATTTCAATTTTCGCTTTCCGATTTTTCAAATGATGTCCGCAAAAGATTCCTCGGTGGCGCGAAAATAGCGCAGGCCCAGAAACGCCATCAGGGCCACCATGCCAATGGAAATGCCCAGAATATTCCCGTCCAGCGTTGAAGCGGCCGGCCCGCCAATGGCCCAGCGAAATCCTTCAATCACGCCCACCATCGGATTAAATGCGTAAAGCTGATAAATCGTTTCGCCATATTTTTGTCGGACCACGTCGCTGCTGAAACCGACCGGCGACAAATACAGGCCGAACTGAACGATGAACGGAATGACGTAGCGGAAGTCGCGGTATTTTACATTCAACGCAGCGAGCCAGAGGCAGGCGCCGAACGCGGCGAAAAATCCAAGCGCTGTGAACGCCGGCAATGCCAGCAACCGCCAAGTGGGTGAAATATGATACCACGCCATCAGCCCGGTGAGGATCACGGCGGAGATGAGAAAATCCACAAAACACACGATGACCGCGCTGGCCGGGATGATCAGCCGCGGAAAATAAATTTTGCTCAGCATGTTGGCGTTGGCCACCAGGCTGTTGCTGCCCTCGGACAGCGCGGAGGAAAAAAACTGCCACGGCAGCATCGCCGCATAGACGAGCACCGGGTAGGGAATGCCGCCGGAAGGCATCTTGGCCAGTTTGCCGAAGACAATCGTAAAAACGATCATCGTCAGCAGCGGCCGGATCACCGCCCAGAGCACGCCGATGACGGTCTGCTTGTAACGCACCAGGATGTCGCGCCACGACAGGAAGAAAAATAATTCGCGGTAGCGCCACAGGTCGGACCAGTAGGCGCTCTCGGCATGGTCGGCTTCAATGATGAGTCGGCTCATGGGTGCAATCGCATTATTTCATTCATCCTAGCAGCCCGCTTCCGCCCATCAAGTTTGAACGCGGAATTTATTAGCGGCTCGCGCTTTTAGAGTTCTTGAAACAGCCGGACGTAGCTGCGCGCCACGTTGACGGCGGAAAAGCGCTCGGTGATTTTGCCGGCGGCGGCGGCGCTCATGCGCGTCCACGCCGCGTCGTCGGTGGTCAGCAAATCCAGCGCTTCGGCGACCTGGCCGGAATCGCTGACATCCACCACCAGCCCGACGCCTTCGCCGACGATGTCCTGACTGATGCTGCGCGAACAGACGATCGGCGTGCCGGCCAGCAGCGGCTCGATCGCGGTCGGCGACGCCACCGGCACATCGTAGAGCGACGGCACGATCACCGCGCGGACCGAACCCAGCAGCCGGCGCAAATCCGCCATGCTCAAAAAACCGGTGACGTGGATGCGGTCGGCAATCGCGGCGGGCTGCGCGGCGAGCAGGCGTTCCATCTCGGCATTTTTCTGGCCGACCACCAGCAGTTCGGCGCGGGTGTTTTTCATCCGCGCAAACGCCGCCACCGCGCCGCCCGGATTTTTGTAGGGCACGGTGCCGATGTGGACAACCGCATTGCGCCGTTCCGCCAGCGGCAGGCCGCTGTATTCCGCCGTGTTGAAACAGGTGGGAATGATGGCGATGTCGGCGGGGTTCAAGCCGATTTCCTTTGCCAGCGCCGGCCGCAGTTCGGTGCAGGTGACGACGACCTTGTCCGGGCAGCGATACGCGCGCCATTTAAAAAGAACCCGGGCGAAATCCGCGCCAAACAACAGCCGGCCCGCGCCTTTTTGCAAATCGTGCGACACCGTCACCGTGGGCGCCGGCAAGCGGACCGGCAGCGCGCCGTTCAAAATAATCGCGTCCGGCTTGAGCGCGCGGATGAATTTCCGCGCCGGTTTCATCCACACCAGCAGCCGCTGGAACTTCGACAATTCCTCGTCCTTTTTTTCGGACAGCGAATGCAGGCAGTCGGCTTCGTGGAACTGGAAAAACTCCGCGATCTTCGCCTTGTCGCAACGGCCGGTGGTGAGAAAGTGGACTTCGTGCCCGTCCGCGCGCAGCGCCTTGGCCAGCGAAAATATCGAGATGTTGATGCCGTCCGGAAAATCGAGCCGTTCGCGGCGGGTGATCAGAAAACGCATTTTAAGATTTGGGTTCAAGCCGGGTTTAGCGCCGCTCACATCCGGTTCCACCAGACGGCGGTCGGCTTGGGCACATAAAATTCCACGCGCCGGTCGGGGCTTTGCTTGGTGTAAATTTCATAGCTCGTGCGGTCGAGATTGAAATGGCCGGCGCGATACCGCCGCAGGCGGTGGTTCAAAATCCAGAGCAGTTTGAACGGCCGCAGCCACGCCGGAATCATTTTTTCCGTCTCCGCTTTTTCGCGGATGGCGTTCGGTTTCATGTTCATGTTTTCGCCGGTGTCGGCGAAGGTGGAAGTGAACACGTCGCTCACGCCGATGGGCACGCGGTTTTGCAGCAGCGAAATCGCCCAGTGAAAATCGCCCAAATCGCGCCAGCGCGTGTCGAAAAACAATCCGCGTTTGGCGATGACGGACCGGCGCAGAAACACCGAGCTGGTCAAAAACGGAAACCGGAACCAGATGTGCCGCGCGTTCGGCGCGAGCAATTGCCGGTGGCAGATGTATTGGCCGGTGCCGTCGGTGATGATGCTGCCAGCGAGCAGCACTTCCGCTTCCGGATGCGTTTCAAAATAGTCGCGCACCGCCGCGAGCGCGCCGGGCAGGTATTGTTCATCGCAGTTCAGATATGCCAGAATATCGCCGGTGGCGCGGCGGTAACCGCGGTTCACGGCATCATACATGCCGGCGTCTTTTTCGATGAACGCCTTCACGCGCCGGTCATGCGGCAACCAGTTGCCCGTGCCGTCGTCCGAACACGAATCCTGCACGATGTGCTCCAGCTCCACGCCGGTTTGGTCGGCGACGGATGCGATGCAGAGTTTCAGCCAGTCGGAATTGCGGAAACTCGGCGTGACGATGGAAAACGTCAGGTGCCGCGGCGGCCGGCCGGCCGGCGAAATAAATTGCGTCGTGTCCGACGACGTGCGGCTCATCTCGTTGAGGATGGACTGGCCCTGGTCGCGTTCCCGCAGGCGCGCCCACCAGGCCAGCGGAATATTGGCGAACACGCCATGCTTCACCGCCTGCACCTCTTTCCAAAAGCGAATTGTCAGCCAGTCGCCCAGCCGCTCGGCTTCATCCGGCGCGGACGCGCCTGGCGACACCGGCAGCACCTGCGCCAGTTTCAAATGCGCAAACCGCTCGCGCCACGCCACCGCATAACGCCCGCCTTTGGCCACGAAGGCTTCCGCCAAAATCTCCGGCGCGGGCGTCAGCTTGACCACCGCGCCCGACCGCACGCGCTCGTGATGTTCGCCCGCCGGCACCATTGAGAAATCCGCGCTGGCCAGGTCCAGCATCTGTGCGTCAAATGGCACGCCGAGAAAACCGCAAATCTGCCCCAGTTCCGCCGCCGGATTCGCCACCAGGTCGGGGTAGGTCAATTCATGCACGCGCTTGCCGGCCCGGCGCAAAGCCTCCACGCCGAGCGCCAAGGTTTTCACGCCGAAAAACGTGCGCGTCAAAATTCCGGGCTGGCTGAAGAAACGGTTTTTCTTTCCCGCCCGCGCCGCGCTCCGGCAGCAATCCAGCGGGTCGCGCCAGATGACGACAAATTCCGCCTCGGGAAAAATGGCGGCGATTTCCGGCAGCCATTTGTGATACGTCGGCGATTTGCCGCCCATGACCGCCGCGTTTTTGCGCGCCGCCACCGTGCGGAACATCGTCAGCAGATTGTCCCGCGCCGGCAGATTTTTCGGCAGCGCCGCCGCATCCAGCCGGTGCCGGCTGATGGATTGGTTGAAAAATTCCAGCCGCGCCGCCCAATTGGCGGGCCATATCGCCTCGCCGGCCAGCGGGAAAATGCCGAACGGCTCCGCCTCGAACATCAGCGCCATCTGGGGATGCCGGTTCAGGAACGCGTGCAGCAGCGACGTGCCGGAACGACAAACACCGACGACAAAAACAAGCTTTGGATGCGACAGCTCGGTCATGAATTAAACGCCAAGAGTGAAGAAACTTTGCCGCGGCGTCAAACCTTCGTCCGAAATTTTTGGGCCACCGGGATGCGCCGGCCGATGCCGAACGCACGCGGCGAAACTTTCAAGGCCGGCGCCGCCTGCCGCCGCTTGTATTCGCTGAAATTGATTTTGTTCACCACGTCGGTGACGGTGGCCGCCGCAAAACCGCGCGCGACGATTTCCGATTTGCCCAGATTTTTCACGACATACAAATCCAGAATCGCGTCGAGGATTTCATACGGCGGCAGCGAATCCTGGTCCGTCTGGTCCGGGCGCAGCTCCGCGCTCGGCGGCTTGGCGATGGAAGCGTGCGGGATGATTTCGCGGTCGCGATTAATCCATTTGGCCAGTGCGTAAATCTCCGTCTTGAAAACGTCGGCGATGGGCGCGAGCGCGCCGTTCATGTCGCCGTATAGCGTGCAATAGCCGACGGCCATCTCCGATTTGTTGCCGGTGGTCAAAACGAGCGCGCCAAATTTATTCGACAGCGCCATCAGCGTCACGCCGCGCAGCCGCGACTGCACATTTTCCTCCGCCTCGTTCCGCTTCGTGCCGGCGAAAACTGCTTCCAATTGTTTTTCCACCGCGTTGAACACCGGTTCGATCGGCAGCACTTCGTAGCGCAGACCGAGATTTTTCGCCAGCAATTCGGCGTCCGTCAAACTGCCTCGGCTCGAATACCGCGCGGGCATTGCCACGCCCAAAACATTTTCCGCGCCCAGCGCGTCGGCGGCCAGCACCGCCACCAGCGCGGAATCAATGCCGCCGGACAAGCCAAGGATCACCGACTTGAACCCGCATTTGCGGACGTAATCGCGGATGCCCAGCGACAGCGCGGAAAAAATCTGCTGCTCGCGCGGTGGAAAACTGTGGCAGCGGACGTGAGTCCGCTCTGACTCCGCTTCGGTTTTAATTTGAGCCGGCTCACGCCGGCTGCTACCCGCATTAAAATCCACCACCAAAATTTCCTCCGCGAAACCCCGGCCCAGCGCCAGCACTTTACCGGCGGAATCCAGCGCTACACTGTGGCCGTCGAAAATTAATTCGTCATTCGCGCCGACGAGATTCACCTGCGACAGCGGAATTTTTTCGTCACGCGCCACGCGCTGCAACATTTCCAGCCGCGTCTTTTCCTTGCCGACGCACCACGGCGACGCGGAAATGTTCAAAATGATTTCCGCGCCCTGCGCCACAAGCTCCTTCACCGGATCGCGCCGATACAGCCGCTCCGGCCAGAAATCCTCGTCGTTCCAAATATCTTCGCAAACCGTGATGCCGAGCTTGCGGCCGTTGAAAACGAATGGCTCGATTTTTTTGGCCGGCTCAAAATACCGGTCCTCGTCAAACACGTCGTAGGTCGGCAGCAAACTTTTGTTCGTGCGCCAGATGATTTTACCGTGCTGCAAGACGGCGGCGGCGTTGCGCAGCGCGCGGCCGGGCCGCTCGGAATTTTTGTCCACGAAACCGACACACAGCGGAATGCCGCCGACATTTTTCGCAACCGCTTCGAGCGTGGCAAGGTTTTCGTCAATGAAATCGGGGCGCTGGAGCAGGTCGCGCGGCGGATAGCCGCACAAAAAAAGTTCGGGGGCGAGGACAAATTCCGCCCCGCGCGCCACCGCGTCGGCGTAAGCCGTGACTAGCTTTTCACGGTTGGCCGCAAAATCGCCGATCGTCGAGTTGAGTTGAAGCAGGCCGATTTTCAAGGGCGAAAGTTTAGCGAATAGAAATAATTTCTTAAACTACGAAATTGAACCGCCAAGTCGCCAAGGCCGCCAAGTATTGACCAAGAAAGCATGAAAATTTGAATCAGATTCCACCCGCCTTCCGGTATTCTGAATTGTTTTCTTGGCGACTTGGCGGTTCAACTTTCCACGCGGTGGAGCGCGGCGGCCAGATCGGCGAGGTGCTGCTCCACGGTGAACCGCGAGGTGAAATGGTCGCGCGCGGCCTGGCTGCTTTTCGTCGAGAAAATCTGAAAAATGGCGGCGGCGATTTTTTCCGGATCCTGGTCGTCCACGAGGCCGGGATAATCCGGCGGGAGCATTTCCGGCAGCGACCGCCAGCGGGTCGTGACGATGGGCAGGCCGAACGCCATCGCCTCGATCAAATTCACCGGCTGGTTTTCGCCGAGGTAGCGGGTGGGAAACAGAAACAGATCCGAGGCGCGCAGCAACTGGATTTTTTGCGCGCCGGAAACGAAACCGAGATGCTCGAGGCTGTCGGCCAATTCAGGATTGGCGCGGAACCGCGCGAACTCGGCTTCCTCCTCCGGCGTGACAAAATTGCCGGCGGTGGTGAGCTTCAATTTCAGCGGCAGGCCGCGGGCGGCGAGCTGGCGGTTGACGAGCAACACGGCTTCGGCAGCGGCGAACAAACCTTTTTCCCGCGTGCAGTGCGCGAGAAACAAAACCTGCACGGTCACGGCTTCGGCACCCGGTTCGCCGGCCAGGGCTTTGACGCGGGCCGCAAAGCACGCGCGGCGGTGCGGCAGGACGGAAGTTTCAAAATCCGGACACGGATCGGGAATGCCGTTGTTCACCACGCAGACGCGGCGCGACAGCAATTTTTGCGCGTCGGCGACGTTGTATTGCGAAAGGACGATGCTCAAATCCACCGGCCGGACCAGCCGGTAGGTGAGGGTGCGCGAGGCCATGGTGGTGGCGGTTTCAAGCCATTTGGCGAGACCGGCGGCGTGCCAGTGCAAAATGACGTTTTTGAAAAACGGCCGGCAGAGCAGCATGACCAGCCAGTCGCGGTAAAGCGCCACGCGTTTGCCGGGCGCGGGCACATAATAAAAATTCGTCACGCCGTAGCGAAACCGGACCCAGATGGCCTGCAGACAAAACCAGAAAATGAGAAAAATTTTTGTGCCCTGAAATTCGCCGACGTCCGACAGGCCGCGCGAAAAACGGGCGTTGACGTGGTAGCATTCGATGCCATGCGGCGACGGCGATGGCGTTTTTTTCCGGCGGCAATCCCCGCCAAAACCGGCCAGCATCAGCTGGACCATGTAGCTCTGGCCGTGGTGCGGCGGCGGCGTATGGGCGAAAACCAATAATTTCATTTATGATTTACGGTTTACAATTTACGATTTGCACGCGCATGAATTTTGAAATCGTAAATCTCAAATCGCAAATCGTAAATGACTAACCGCGTCAATGTCCTCGGTGTCGGCATCAGCGTCCTCAATTTGCGGACGGCGCTGGCTGCCATTGCCGGCGCGGTGGGCGCGCGGCGCAAGGGCTACATTTGCGTGACCGGCGTGCACGGCGTGATGGAAGCGCAGGACGATGCCGCGTTAAAAAAAATCCTCAACGACGCCTTTCTCTGCACGCCGGACGGCATGCCGATGGTGTGGGCGGGAAAATTGGCGGGCCACCGCGACATGCGACGCGTTTATGGCCCGGACCTGATGTTGGACATCTGCGCCTGGAGCGAAACCAGCGGCTGCAAACATTTTTTTTACGGCGGCGCAGACGGCGTGGCGGAACTGCTCGCGCAAAAACTGAAAGCAAAATTTCCAAAACTGGCCGTCGTGGGCTGCTACACGCCGCCGTTCCGCGCGCTGACGGCGGACGAGGAAGCGCAGTTGCAGGCGCAGGTGCGCGCGGCGCGGCCGGATATTTTGTGGGTGGGCTTGAGCACGCCCAAGCAGGAAAAATTCATGGCCGAATTTCTGCCAAAACTGGACGCGACGCTGATGATCGGCGTGGGCGCGGCGTTTGATTTCCACAGCGGCCGCGTCAAACAGGCGCCGCGCTGGATGCAGCGCAGCGGTCTGGAATGGTTTTACCGGCTGTGCAGCGAGCCGCGCCGGCTGGCGAAACGCTATTGCCGCAACAACCCGCTGTTCCTCCTGAAATTTCTCGCCCAGTTAACCGGTCTCAAAAAATATACCTTGCCTTAAAGTGACCGGATTTTATTTGAGCAATTCATCCGGTTCGTATATCTCATTACCTGTCCATTTGTCCGCACCGAACCATGACGAACAAAAAATTTCAAATTTACGGATTCTGGCCGCACGAGCTGGGATTCGCGGCATTGCTCGCGGCGGCGTTTTATTATTCCGATGCGCAATTCCGGGGCGGTCCGCTGCCGGTGATTTTGTTTGGTGCGGCGGTGGCGGCCGGCGTGGCGGTGCTGGCTTACCGCTGCCTCGATGAATGGCGGGCGCTGCCGAATAGATTTTTCTTTTTCCTGCTGGCCGGCGCGTGGGTGGCGCTGTTTGTCTGGCTCGGCAATTCCACTTTCGGCTACAAGGATTCTGCCTCGCTGTTTTCCTGGATGTTTGACATTTACACCTCGCCGCTGGCCGACGAGCAGCACGCGCTGCTGATTCCGTTCATCGTGCTGGCGCTGTTCTGGTGGAAACGCGCCGAACTGCTCGCGCAGCCGGCGCGCCTGTGGTGGCCGGCCCTCGGCTGGTTCGGGCTGGGCCTGCTGGCGCACCTGGTCGGCTATTTGATCCAGCAACCGCGTTTGTCCGTCATCGGCTTTCTGGTTGGTTTGTATGGCCTGACCGGATTGGCATGGGGCAAACACTGGATGAAGGCGAGTTTGTTTCCGTTTTTCCTGTTCGCCTTTTCCATGCCGGTCGGCGAACTAGCCGGACCGATCACCTTTCCGCTGCGGCTGCTGGTGTCGCGGATCGTGGAAATCATCGCGCACCTCGGCCTGTCGCCGGATCTGATCCGCGAAGGCACGCAGTTGTTCGACGCGCAGCACACGTTTGGCTACGAAGTGGCGGTGGCGTGCAGCGGCATCCGCAGCCTCGTGGCGCTGCTGGCGCTGACGACGATCTACGGATTTGTGAATTTCAAGACGCCGTGGAAACGCGCCGTGATGATCCTGTCGGCATTGCCGCTGGCCATTTTCGGCAACGTGCTGCGCCTCTGTTTCACGATCACCGTGGCGGAATTGTTCGGGCAAAGCGCAGGCAAAGCGGTGGAGACGAATGCTGGATTCATCACGTTTGCCGTGGCTATCGCCTGCGTATTTGTGATCGCGCGCTGGCTGGAAAAAGGCGAAGTGAAAACTCCAGTGGAAAATTTAACCCCGAACGCATGAACCGCCAAACCCTTGTTTTAACCGTCGTGGTGCTGGCGCTCATCGGGGCCACGGCCGCGCTGCTGGGCCACGCCAAATCGCATCAGCGGCTGGGCGAGCCGGGCGTCAGAACCCGCCCGATGCCCAACAGTAAAAATTTGGAAATCCTGCTGCCGGAAACGACGCCGGGCTACACCTCGGAAATTTTGACTAACTCGGAAAAAGTCCTGGCGGTCCTGCCGCCGGACAGCAGTTTCCGGGTGCGCTCTTACACGGCGGCCGACGGTTTTTTTTCGCAGGTGAGCGTGGTGCTGATGGGCAGCGACCGGTCGAGCATTCACAAGCCGCAGATCTGCCTGACCGGCCAGGGCTGGGCGATTGACAACCATTTTTCCGACGTGGAAAAAATTCCGCTGGACCGCCCGGTCGCGTATGACCTGCCGGTGAACAAGCTGATTGCCACCAAACAATTCGCGGGGCCGGACGGCCAGGTGCAGACCGCGCGCGGCCTCTATGTTTATTGGTTTGTGGATGCGGACCGGTGCACGGCGAATTCGTGGAAATGGATGACCTGGTGGGTGCCGCGCGATCTTTTGTTGAACGGCATTCTCGAACGCTGGGCTTACGTCTCCTACTTTTCCGCGTGCAGTCCGGGCCAGGAAGCGGCGACCTACGAACGGATGAAAAAGCTGATCGCCGCGACCGTGCCCGAATTCCAACTGGTGCCGCGCGTCGGCAAATGAATTGATTTGCGCGACTGGTGTTTTTTTGAAAACAATTAAGTCTGTAGACCATCATGCTGCAACGCGACCGCCACATTCGAACCCAGGTGCATCAACTGGGCGATGCCGGACTGTTTGCCTTGAGCTTCTGGCTGGCCTTCGCCCTGCGCGGCAATCCGGCGTTTGTGGAGTGGATCACGGTTAACCTGGGCGGTTGGTTTCCGTTCTTCCGGCTGGACCCGATTCCGGTGGACGCGTTCGACCACATCGTGTGGCTTTACTTCGCGCTGGTGCCCGCCGCGCCGCTGGTGCTGGAATCCCAGGGGTTTTACAACCGTCCGCTCACCGGTTCGCGCCTGGGCATGTTGTGGCCGCTGCTCAAAAGCTCGGTCATCGTGACCGTCGGCCTAGTGCTGCTGGTGTTCATCTATCGCGAAGCGCCCAACGCCCCACGCGGCGTGATGATCATTTTCGGGTGCATCAGTTTTGGCACGGTTTGGCTCAAAGAGGAAGTGCTGCGCATAATGATGCGCAGCCGACTCGCCCGGGAGCAATACAAACGCCGCGTCGTCCTCGCCGGCACGCCCGGTGAAATCGCCCGGCTCCGCCAGATCATTCAAACTCACGCCGCAGACACCATGGCGGTCGCGGCGGAATTTGACCTGGTGCGTGCGCCGGTGTCGCAGCTCGTCGAACTGCTGCACGAACATTCCGTCAGCGGCGTCTTCGTCAGCGCCAAGCACACCCAGCTCGACCGTGTGGAAAGCGTCATCCAACTGTGCGAACTCGAGGGCGTCGAGGCGTGGCTGGTGGCGGATTTTTTTGCGACGCAGATTGCGCACGCCAGTTTCGATGAGATGTTCGGCAATCCGCTGCTGGTGTTCCGCAGCACGCCGGAAGCTTCGTGGCAAATGCTCGCCAAGCTGGCGCTGGATTTTTTTGGCGCGCTGGCGCTCATCGTGGTCACCGCCATTCCCATGGGTTTAATCGCGCTGTGGATCAAGCTGACCTCGCCCGGACCGGCCGTGTTCCGGCAGCAGCGTTCCGGCCTGAACGGCGCGCCGTTCACCATTTTCAAGTTCCGCACGATGACCACCAATGCCGAGCAGTTCAAACATGAACTGGCCGCGATGAACGAAATGACCGGCCCGGTGTTCAAGGTCACCAACGACCCGCGCGTCACGCCCGCCGGAAAATTTCTCCGCAAATTCAGCCTCGACGAACTGCCGCAGTTGTTCAACGTCCTGCGCGGCGAAATGAGCCTCGTCGGCCCGCGCCCGCTGCCGGTGGACGAGGTCAAGCGCTTCTCCGATCTTGCGCACCGCCGCCGGTTGAGCGTCAAACCCGGCCTCACCTGTCTCTGGCAAGTCAGCGGCCGCAACGAGATTTCCGATTTCAAGGAATGGGTCCGGCTCGATTTGGAATACATTGACAACTGGTCCATCTGGCTGGATCTGCTGATTCTGCTGCGCACCATTCCGGCCGTGTTTTCCGCTGCCGGTGCGAAGTGAGCGGCTATTTGCGCCGGGCCGGAACTTGCGATTGACACTTGTCTCTGAAAGCCCAAAATGCCGGACTTAATTTGAATTATGGCTGCCAAACTTAAATCCAAAACTCCCACGTCCGTCGTCACCGGTGCCGCCGGTTTTCTTGGCTCGCATTTGACCGACCTGCTGTTGTCGCGCGGCCACAAGGTCATCGGCATTGACAACTTCGTCACCGGCAGCGTGGACAACATCGCGCACCTCGGCGGCAATCCGAATTTCAAATTCATCCAGCAGGACGTCACCGAATTTATTTTTCTCGAAGGCCCGGTGGATTTTGTCTGGCACTTCGCGTCGCCCGCCAGCCCGATTGATTATTTGGAACTGCCGATCCAAACCTTGAAGGTCGGCTCGCTCGGCACGCACAAGGCGCTTGGTCTCGCCAAGGAAAAAAACGCCCGCTTCCTCATCGCTTCCACTTCTGAAATCTACGGCGATCCGCTCATCCATCCGCAGCCGGAAGAATACTGGGGCAACGTCAACACCATTGGCCCGCGCGGTTGCTACGACGAGGCCAAACGCTTCGCCGAGGCGATGACCATGGCCTACCACCGCGAGCACAAAGTCGAGACGCGCATCGTCCGCATCTTCAATACCTACGGTCCGCGGATGCGCATCAACGACGGCCGCGTCGTGCCGGCATTCGTCAGCCAGGCGATCAAAAACAAGTCGGTCACCGTTTTCGGCAAGGGCACGCAGACGCGTAGCTTTTGCTACGTCTCGGATCTGATCGAAGGCATTTACCGGCTGATGATGAGCGATTACGACATGCCGGTGAACATCGGCAATCCGACGGAAATGACCATGCTGCAATTCGCCGAGCAGATCATCACCGCCACCGGCTCCAAGAGCAAAATTATTTTCAAGCCGCTGCCGCAGGACGATCCCAAACAGCGCAAGCCCGACATCACCAAGGCCAAAAAAATCCTGAAATGGTCGCCGGTCGTGCCGCTTTACAAAGGGCTGACGGACACGATTGCGTATTTCCGAACCAAGGTTTGAGATGGCCGCCGGCATGATCCGGCTCAAATTTGAATCGCCCGGGCAATGAGCGGACTCACGTCCGCGGCCACAGAACAAAATGCTTTTCCGCGCCCGCCAATTTGAATTTCGCTTCCCGCGGCCGGCCATCGTGATGGGCATCGTCAACGTCACGCCGGATTCGTTTTCCGACGGCGGCAAATTTCTGGACGCGGAGGCTGCCGTGGCGCATGCGCTGGAACTGGTGGCGCAGGGCGCGGAAATCCTGGACATTGGCGGCGAATCCACCCGGCCCAATGCCACACCGGTCAGTGAAACGGAAGAATTACGCCGCGTCATTCCGGTCATTGTAAAACTGGCAGGCAAAACCAAAGTCGCGCTATCAATTGATACGATGAAGCCGGCCGTCGCGCTGGCAGCCTTGCAGGCGGGTGCGAGCATCGTCAATGATGTCGCGGCCAATCGCACCGACGACGCGATGTGGAAAATCGTCGCGGAATTTGGCGCGGGCTACGTTTGCATGCACGCCCAAGGTTCGCCGGCGACGATGCAAAAAAATCCCGTTTACCAGGATGTGGTCCGCGAAGTCCGCGAGTTTTTTTTGGAACGACTGGAAAAAATGGTGGCGGCTGGCGTGAGCGCCGACCAGATTTTTTTTGATCCCGGTATCGGCTTTGGCAAAACGCCGGAACATAATTTATCGTTGCTCGCCGGCCTGCGGAATTTTACAAATTTGTCACGGCCGGTGCTGCTCGGCGTCTCGCGGAAGTCGTTCCTTGGAAAAATATCCGGCGACCCGGTGGAAAATCGGTTGCCCGCAGCGCTCGCTTGCGCGACTCTGGCAGTGGCATCCGGCGTCCAGATCATCCGCACGCACGACGTGGCGGCCACGGTGCAGGCGGTGCGGACGACGGAAGCAATTCTGAAAAATGTGGACTGACCTCGAAAACGGCTGGCGACCCGCGGTGGAGATTTTAATCCTCGCGGTGCTGATCTATTTCGTTTTCAAGTTCGTGCGCGGCACGCGCGGCTGGCCGGTGGTCATCGGGTTTGTCGTGGTGCTGCTGGCGCTGGCGCTGGTGACGACAATTCTGGATTTGAAGGTGCTGCGGTGGATGCTCGGCAGCGCGTCGGTGTTCATCGCGATTGGCGCGGTGGTGATTTTTCAGCCGGAGCTGCGCCGGATGCTGGGTGAACTCGGCAATCTCCCGCTTTTCGCCAGCACGAGCGAACAGCGCGAAAGCATTGAAATCATTATTCAAACCTGCGAGCGGCTGGCGGATGTAAAAATCGGCGCGCTCATCGCCATCGAACAATCCATCCAGTTGCAGGAAGCGGTCGAGGCTGGCATCAAGGTGGATTGCGACGTGACAGCGGAAATGCTGGAGGCGATTTTTTTTCCAAACAACGCGATTCACGACGGCGGCGTGATCATCAAGGGTGACCGCATCGCCTACGCCGCGTGTATTTTTCCGCTGACGCAGCGGACGGATTTGAACAAGTCGCTTGGCACACGGCATCGCGCCGCCATCGGCTTGAGCGAGGAGACCGACGCGGTCATCGTGGTTGTGTCCGAGGAGAGCGGCATGATTTCGCACGCCTACAAGGGCCAGTTGACGCGCGGCGTGACGCTGGAGGAATTGCGCGCGTTCCTGACGCTGGTGATTTTGCGGCCGGCACGCCCGAATAATTTTTTCCACTGGCTGCGTTCCAAATTCGGCGAACATCACCAAGCCACCGGCCCGGCGGTCATCACCAAGCGCGAACCACGCCCGGCCGCGAAACCGGCGCACAAATAATTTCCCATGCTGCGCGAATTCTTCATCAAAGACTGGGGCTGGAAGGCGTTCTCGCTGTTGCTGGCGGTGGCCATCTGGCTGACCGTCCACAAAATCATTGAGGAACCGAAAGCCGCCGCCACAGACGGTGCGGCAACTTACGACAACCTGCCGGTGGAAATTGTCTCCGCACACGGCGATGTGCGCGATTATCGGCTGATCCGGACCACGGTGAAAGTCACCGTCAGCGGCACGCCGGAAGTGATCGCCGTGCTGCAGGCTAATCAGATTCACGCCACCGTGGATGTGACGGCCGACCTCGAGGCCGGCAAAGATTCCCGCCGCCGCGTGGATGTGGCCACGCCGCCCGGCGTCACGCTCATCAGCGTGGAGCCGCGCGAAATCGGCGTCATCCTGCCGCCAACACATTAACTTTTTAATTTCATGAGTTCACTCAAAAAAATCTTCGGCACCGACGGCGTGCGCGGCACGGCCAATGTTGAACCGGTCACGGCGGAAACCGCGCTGAAACTCGGCCGCGCCGCCGCCCACGTTTTCAAAAATCTCGAACGCCAGTCGCGCGGCCGAGGCAAACACAAAATCGTCATCGGCAAAGACACACGGCTCTCCGGCTACATGCTCGAAAACGCCATCAGCTCCGGCATTCTTTCGATGGGCGTGGACGTGTTGTTCATCGGGCCGCTACCGACGCCGGGCGTGGCCTACGTCACCCGCAGTTTGCGCGCGGACGCCGGCATCGTCATCACCGCGTCACACAATCCTTACACCGACAACGGCATCAAATTTTTCCGCGCCGACGGTTACAAGCTCGATGACAAAATCGAAGGTGCGATTGAGAATCTGGTATTCACCGGCGAGATAGAAAACGTCCGCCCCAGCTCGGAACAGATCGGCCGGGCCGTCCGCGTGGACGACGCGCTCGGCCGCTACATTGAATTTGCCAAATCCTCTTTTCCGAAAGGACTGACGCTCGAAGGCATGAAGATCGTTTTGGACTGCGGCAACGGTGCCGCTTACAAATCCACGCCCAGCGTCTTGCGCGAATTGGGTGCCGAGGTGGTCGTTTTCAACAACCATCCCGACGGCAAAAACATCAATGAAAGCTGCGGTTCCATGCATCCCGAAGCGATGTGTCAGAAAGTCGTTGAGTGCGGCGCGCACATCGGCATCGCGCACGACGGCGACGCCGACCGCGTTTTGTTGTGCGACGAAAAAGGCAATTTGATTGACGGCGACGACATCATGGCCATCGCCACGTTGGAAATGCTTGCCGAAAAAACGCTCGTAAAAAAAACGTTGGTCAGCACGGTGATGAGCAATGCCGGCCTCGAAGCGGCCATCAAAAAAGCCGGCGGCAAAATGCTGCGCACGCCTGTGGGCGACAAAAACGTGATTGATGAAATGCTGCGCGAAGGCTTCAACTTCGGCGGCGAGCAGAGCGGGCACCTGATTTTTCGCGACTATGCCAGCACCGGCGACGGCCTGGTGGCTGCGCTACAAATCTTACGGATCATGAAAGCGAAGCAGGCGCCGCTGTCGCAGCTCGCCCAATGCTGGACGCGTTTTCCGCAGCTTGTCACCAATGTGAAAGTGCGCGAGAAAAAACCGTTCGAGCAGCTCGACGGTCTCAACAAGTTGGTGGCCACTGCGGAAAAGGAATTGCAGGCGCAAGGCGGACGGCTGCTGCTACGCTATTCCGGCACGGAACCCAAGGTGCGCCTGCTGGTGGAAGGCCGCGACGCAAAAGCGCTGGCCGCGTGGTCCAAGAAAATCTGCGGCGCGATCCAGAAACAGATCGGCGTGTAACCGCGGAAATCATTTCACGAACTTCGGCTCGAACACCGGGCCGAGGTTGTGTTTTCGCAGCAGATCGCAGAATTTGGTAATGGCACGCTTTTCGTCCTCGGCCAAATGGTAGTGGATGTGCCACTCGAAATAATCGCGGCGAAAAGCCTCATCAAACTCCTCACGCGTCTCGATGATCTGGTCGAGCGACTCCATCCCGAAACGCTTCGCGCTGCGCAGTTCGGCGCGCAATTCGCGATTCTCCACGCCGCGACGTAGCGCCCAGACCGCATAAACAAAGGGCAAATTCGTCAGTTCCAGCCAGGCGGCGCCGAGGTCGAAAATTTCATGCTCGTGCGGTGCAAGTTGGAATTCAATCGCGCGGTCGCCGATGAGCAACACAAAATCTTTCGCGCTCGCGGCGGCGTAATTTTCCAGCGGCTTGAATTCTGGTTTCAAGCCGCGTTCGGCCAGCAGCACTTTTAACAGATTCACGCTGGTGAGCGACGCGGTGTCGCAGAAAATTTCCGTCGCCTCGGCCAGCGGTTTTTTGTGCGCGAGAAAAACGCTGAACACTTCGCCGAGCGACGCGATGGCCACGCCGTCAAGGATGTCGTAGCGGTCATTGAGCAAAACTTCGGTGACGCTGACGAGCGCGGCGTCGAGCTCGTCGCGTCGGAGCATTTCGGCGAGTTTGGCGGGCGTGGCGAAAATCAGTTCGCTCTCGATGTCGCGCGTGAGCGGCGCGGCGTTGAGATAAGGCACCGAGCCGATGCGGGATTTTCTTTCAGTCGCAGTGTCCAATTCCAAAAACCTACAAAACTCTGGCGCGAGAAACCAGTCGCGAAAATATTTTAATCCCCGAGGCAAATGCCCAGCGAACGCGTGGCGTGGACAAATCCTTCGTCCAGCGGCACGGTGCGCAGCCGGCCCGTGGCTTCGGCGAGCGGGACGCTTTCGACAAATCTCCCGTTGTGCGCGACCATCCGGCCGAAGCGGCCTTCGGTGATCAGTTCGACAGCTTTCGCGCCGAACAAGGTGCAGAGCACGCGGTCCATGTAAGTCGGGCTGCCGCCGCGCTGCAAATGGCCGAGCACCATCACGCGGGTTTCCTTGCCGGTGCGCTGCTCCACTTCCGCTGCCACGACCGCGCCGATGCCGCCGAGCCGCGCTTCGCGGTTTTTCTCCTGGCCGCTGGCGGTGACAAAATCGCCACCCGCCGGTTTCGCGCCTTCGGCCGCGATGATGAGCGTGAAATGTTTTCCCTTTTTTTCGCGCTCCATGACGGCGGCGCAAATGGTTTCGTAATGGAAAGGAATTTCGGGAATCAAAATCACGTCCGCTCCGCCGGCCAAGCCGGCGTAAAGCGCGATCCAGCCGGCATAGCGGCCCATCACTTCCAACACCATCACGCGGTTGTGACTTTCGGCAGTCGTGTGCAGGCGGTCCAGCGCGTCCGTCGCGCAGGCCACGGCGGAATCGAAACCAAAAGTCGTGGTCGTCGCAGCAAGATCGTTGTCAATCGTCTTGGGCACGCCGACAATCGGGATGCCGGCCTCGTGCATCTGCTGCGCGATGGTCAGCGAGCCGTCGCCGCCAACTGATACCAACGCGGAAATACCCAGTGCTTCCATGCCTTGCTTGGTGGCATCGAGTAATTCCTTGGGAAGCTGGCGCGTTTCGCCGTGGCCGGTCTTGGCGGAAAACTGGCCGCGATTGGCCGTGCCGAGAATGGTGCCGCCGCGCACGAGCAAACCGTCGAGCGCCTTGTAATCCAGCAGGCGGAAATTGGGCGGATTTAACAGCCCGTCGTAGCCGCCGATGATGCCGAGCGTTTCCCAGCCGCGTTTGGCGGCGGTTTTGGCGACCGCGCGAATCACGGCGTTCAAGCCGGGACAGTCGCCGCCGCCGGTGACAATGGCGATTTTCATTTTGGTTTCTTATCGGTAGAATTCGCCACTTCTTAACCGGCGTCAAGTCCGGACACCCCGTTTGCGCCGGCAAAAAATGACATTTACGCCGTTGCCAGATTATCTTCCAACACTTTTGAATGCTCGGTGTTTTCGACGGCTTCGGCGGCAGGCGCGCTTTCCAAAATCTTAATCGGTTCGTAAAACGTATTCCGCTGCACTGGCGTCAGGCCGGTTTCGCGGATGGCTTTGATCATGTCCGCCTCGGTCTGCAATTGCGGCGAGGTCGCGCCGGCCATGTGGAAAATGTGTTCCTCGATGATCGTGCCGTGGATGTCGTCCGCGCCGTAGCTCAAAGCGACTTGTGCGAGCTTCATGCCGAGGCCGATCCAATATGCGGTGATGTGCGGAAAATTATCGAGATAGATACGACTGACCGCGATGGTGCGCAGCGAATCAAACCCCGTCGGCGGATGCTCGACCGGGATGTCGTTGTCCTCCGGCTGATACGCGAGCGGAATCATCGCCGTAAAACCATGTGTCTCGTCCTGCAACGCGCGCAGCTGCCGCAGGTGATCCACGCGGTCGGCGAGAGTTTCGACGTGGCCGTAAAGCATCGTGCAGGTGCTGCGGCCGCCGAGTTTGTGCCATTGGCGATGCACATCGAGGTATTCCTCGGCGGATTCTTTGCCCTTGGCGATGCGCGAACGGACTTCCTTGCGGAAAATTTCCGCGCCACCGCCGGTGAGCGAGTCCAGACCGGCCGCTTTCAATTCGGTGAGCGTTTCGACCACGGATTTTTTGGCCAGCCAGGCCAGGTGCAAAATTTCAATCGCCGTGAAACATTTCAGCTGAAGGCGCGCGTCCAGCGCCTTGAGCGCCTTCAGCATGTCCGTGTAAAAACGGAACGGCAGCGACGGATGCAAGCCGCCGACGATGTGCAGCTCGGTGATGCCGATCTTCGAAGCCTCGCGCGCTTTCGCGACAATTTCCTCGATGGAAAATTGGAAGCCGTCGGCATCGCGTTTTTTGCGCGAGAACGAACAAAACTCGCAGGAAAGGATGCAATAATTGGAGTAATTGATGTAACGGTTGACGATATAGCTCGCGCGATTGCCCACTTTGCGCTGGCGCATGAAGTCGGCGATGGCGCCGAGGGCGTTCAGGTCTTTCGTCTCAAACAGCCGCAACGCGTCGGCTTCGGAAATGCGTTCGTTCGCGACGACTTTGTCGTAAATGTCGCGGAGTTCGCTGCGTTGAATGAAAAAATTCACGCCTTAGCATGACTGAAATCAGGGCTTTTGGCAAATTGGCGTTTGCAAACAAATCTTTCAGCCCACCGTAATCTGGGTTTGTAAAACTTCCGATTTTCTGCAACTTTTCGCGGCTCGGTTTGTTCAAACTAAACCAGAATGGCCTTTAGCTCTGTCAAAAATCTCGTAGCGTCCGTCGCCGAAGCGACGCCGGCGCAGTTCGAGGATTGGCGCAAGACGTGGCGCACGGCGGCGGACGCCGGCTCCGGCGAGCCATTGCTCACGTTCATCGCGCGCGAACGCGGCGTGGCCGAGGACATTTTTCTCCAGCGCCTCGCCGCCTCGCTCGGCTGGCCCTATCTCGAAGTCGCCAAGCTCACGGTGGACAACGAGGCGCGCAATAAAATTTCCACCAAGATCGCGTTTCAATATTTCGTCCTGCCCATCGCGGTCAACGACGGTGTTTTGCAAGTTGCGGCGAGCGACCCGTTCGATGCGGCGATGATGAACGCGGTGCAGTTCAATGCGCGCATGCCGGTGACGTTTGCGCTCGCGCCCAAAACGGAAATCGAGAAGGCGCTGAAAAAATATTACGGCGTCGGCGCCGAAACGCTCGATGAAATGGGCGAAGGCGAACCGATGGAACTGGAACTCGCCTACGATAAGGAAATTACCGAAGGCGACCAAGAAGCCAGCGTCATCAAGTTCGTAAACCAGATTATTTGGGAAGCGTTCAAGGACCGCGCGACGGATATTCATTTTGAGCCACAGGAAGACGAGTTGCGCATCCGCAATCGTATTGACGGCATTCTGCATCAGATTCCGCTACCGCCGCAGTTGAAGCGTTTTCAGGCCGCGCTCATTTCGCGCATCAAGGTGATGAGCGGGATGAACATTTCCGAAAAGCGTCTGCCGCAGGACGGCCGCATCAATGTCCGCATCAAAGGCGAGGAAATCGACATCCGCGTTTCCACCGTGCCGACGGTTTACGGCGAAAGCGTTTCGCTCCGCTTGTTGACGCGCGGAAAAATCTTTTTGAGTTTGGACAAGCTTGGTTTTTCCAAGCTGGAAGAAGATGCGATTCGCGACATCATCATCAAGCCGCACGGAATTTTTCTCGTCACCGGCCCGACGGGTTCCGGCAAATCCACTTCGCTCTACGCGTTTCTCTCCGCCATCAATTCGGTTCACAAGCGCATCATCACGATTGAGGAACCGGTCGAATATGAACTCAAGGGTATCAATCAAATCGCGGTGCGCTCGGACATCGGGCTGACGTTCGCGATGGGTTTGCGCCATATTTTGCGGCAAGACCCGAACGTCGTGATGGTCGGGGAAATCCGCGATTCGGAAACGGCGGACATCGCCATTCGCGCGTCGCTGACCGGTCACTTGGTTTTCTCCACGCTCCACACGAACGACGCGCCGAGCGCGTTCACGCGTTTGACGGACATGGGCATCGAACCATTTTTGATCGCGTCCTCCGTTGAAGCCGTGCAGGCGCAACGTCTCGTCCGCACGATTTGTCCGCACTGCAAGACCGAGCAGAAAGTGGATCACGATTATTTGCGCCGCATCGGTTTTCCCGAAGCGGACATCGGCGTGGCGAAGATCTGGCACGGCGTCGGTTGTGAACATTGCCGCCAGCAAGGTTATCAAGGCCGCAAAGGTATTTACGAATTGCTCATCGTCACCGAGGCGCTGCGCCCGCTGATCATGAACCGCGCGCCCGCCACGACCATCGCGCAGCGCGCGATTGAAGCCGGCATGCGGACGCTCCGCACCGACGGCTGGAAAAAAGTGAAAGAAGGCACGACCACCATCGAGGAAATTTTGCGCGTCACACAAATGGAGGAACACATGGAATCCCTTTCCGGCGGCGACGACAAAACTCAGTTCATGTCCCGCCCATGAAACGCTGCATCTCCACAAATCCGAATGGAAAAATTCGAATGACGAATTCGGGTTGTTTCGTCATTCGTCATTCGTCATTCAAAATTTTCTAATGGCCCGCTGGAACTCCTGCAACCTCCTGCACGTCGCCCCCGACGCCAAACGCCTCTGGCAGTTTGACGCGAAGGGCGGCGGTTTTGTGCTGGGCCGCGAGCAGCGCGTGCCGCACGCGGAAACGCTGCCAGGAAAATTCGTCGCAAAATCCTGGACCACGCTGTGGCAGCCCAAGCTGAACATCGCGTGGCTACCGCCGGAACATGTTTTCCTCCGCATCGTCGAACTGCCGGCCAGCAGCCCGGAAGAAATGGTCGCGATGGCGGAATTGCAGCTCGAAAAAATTTCGCCGCTGCCCGTCGCGCAAATCGTCTGGACGATGCACGTTTTGCCCGTGCCGAAAAACGCGGCGCCAGCGGAAGGCACGGCGGTCACGTTGCACACGGTCGTGATGGTGCTCGTCGAGCGCGCGGCGGTGGAAACATTTCTCGGCCAGCTCGAAGCGCAAAATTTTCTTGCGGATCGTCTCGAAGTTCCGCTGCTCGATCAGCTCGGCGCGGTGGATGCGACGGAAGACGGCGCGTGGGTTTTTCCGCTGCACGCCAGCGGGCAAAACACGGCGCTCGTCGCGTGGTATTTTGGCGGCACGCTGCGGAACTTGAGTCTGGTCACGCTGCCGGCGACAGGCAACGGTGCGGCGGATTTAAAAACACAATTGTCCTTGCTCGCTTGGGCCGGCGAACTCGAAGGCTGGCTGACCGCGCAACCCAAATGGCATTTGGTCGCCGATCCGGTGACGGCGGCGGAATGGGAAAATGCCTTGCGCACCGGCCTCGGCGAACCGGTAAAAGTCAGCGCGCCCTTGCCGCCGGTGGAACTGGCCGCGCGGACGGCGCACCGTGCCGCGACCACCGTGCCGCCAGCAAATTTGCTACCAGCCGAATTCACGACGCGCTATCACCAGCAGTTTGTTGATCGTTTGTGGCTGCGCGGTTTGGCCGCGGCGGGTGTTTTATATGCGGTCCTCGTGGTGATTTATTTTTGCGCGGTCACGCTGCTGGGTTATCGCACCCGTGGCGTGGAGACGCAGGTGGCGGCACTTGGCGGCAGCTACACGAACGCCCTGCAACTCAAGGCACGCAGCGAGGTTTTGAACGAGCGGCAGCAGTTGAAATATGCCGCGCTGGATTGCTGGCAATTGGTGGCGCAGCAACTGCCGCCGGAGATTTCGCTCCAACGGTTCAGTTTCAGCGACGGTAAAAAATTATCCCTCGGCGGGGTTTGCAGCCAGGATCAGATCAGCCTGATTTCGGATCCGAACAAGTTTTATGACGGCGTGCGCAAAGCGAAGCAGAACGGCCAGCCGATGTTCAATCCGGTTTCGGACAGCGGCGACCAGTTGGTCTATCGCCAGAATGGCAACCAGGTGACGTGGAATTTCGGGCTGACGCTGCAACATGTGGAGGCGGAGGCACCATGAAAAAATATTTTGCCCAACTGCGTCCGCTGGAACGCCGCCTCGTGGTGGCCGTGGCCGTCGTGGTGTTCCTGGTGCTGAACGCAGTGTTCGTCTGGCCGCATAGTTCCGACTGGAGTCAGTTGAACGGCCGGCTGGCCGACGCGAACCGCAAACTGAAACTTTACCAGACGGCCGTGGCACAGACGCCGGCGCTGGACGCACAGGTGAAAAAATTTGCCAGCCAGGGCGAATCGGTGGCGGCGGAAGACCAGGCGATCAATTTTACCCGCACCATCCAGTCGCAGTCGCTCGCCAGCGGCGTGCAACTCCAGAACACGTCGCGGCAGATCACGCACACGAACGACGCGTTTTTTGTCGAGCAGGTGCAGAACATCATGGTGCTCGCCACGGAGGAGCAGCTCGTGAATTTCCTCTATAAGCTTGGCTCCGGCGCCTCGATGATCCGGGTGCGCGATCTGGAACTGCAGCCGGATGGGCCGCGCCAGAAACTTTCCGCCAACATCAAGCTTGTGGCGAGTTACCAGAAAAATCCCGTGTCCGCGAAAGCCGCGAATCCTCCAACCGCAAAGGCCAAATGAAAACGATCCCGCTCGTCCTCCTAGCCATTTTCACCGTCGGCGAACTGCGCGCGCAAACGCCGCCCCCCGCCGCGCCAGCACCGTTGCGGACACGGCAGATGCGCCAGCTCGGCACCAATGGAGCCTACACCCAGCCGCGTTACACGGCACCGTCCACGCCGGCGGCGCAGGCCTTGCCCGGCATGCCGGGCGGACCGGGTTTTGCGCCAGCCAATGCGGCTAACGCGACCCCACCGGCGGCGGCCCCGGCGGCAGCAACCCCGGCCGGAACCGATTTGGCGGCAGCCCAGCCGGAACCGACGGTGCCGCCGGGCACCATTAATTTTCAAGGCGTGGACCTGAACGCGGTGCTGGAAATTTATGCGAAATATGTCGGCCGGACGCTGATTCGCGGCCAGTTGCCGGACGCAAAAATCATTTTGAAGACCGAAACGCCGTTGACCAAGAGCGAGGTGATCCAGGCGCTGCAAGCGGTGCTGGCGCTCAACGGCATTTCCGTGGTGAACATCGGCGACAAGTTTGTGAAGGTGCTGCCGTCCGACCAGGCGAATTCCGCCGGTGCCGAGATTGACCGTTCCGGCGCGACGAACCTGCCGAACATGGGTTCCTACGTCACGCACATCACGCAGTTGAAATATGTGAAGCCGACCGTGATGATGCCGCTCATCGCGCCGTTCTCCAAATTGCAGAACTCCATTTTTGCGATTGATGACAATGGCATCCTCGTCATCCGCGACTACGCGGAAAACGTGAAGCGCATGTTGGAAATGATCGCGCAGGTGGACGTGAGCGTGCCGGCGGAATACATTTCCGAAGTGATTCCGATCCGGTATGCGAAGGTGGATGAAATCGCCTCGGCGTTGAACAGCCTGGGCGGCGGCGGCGGCGGCACGACCGTGAGCATCGGCGGCAGCAGCACCAGCACGCCCATCAGCGGTTTAGGCAATCGCAGCGGCGGCGGCATGAGCAGCATGGGCTCGATGGGCGGCGGTGGCATGGGTGGCGGCATGGGTGGTGGAACCTCGGGCGGTGCCTTTGGCGGCAACCGCACCGGCTTGAGCGGCGGCGGTGGTGCGGCGACGCCCAACGGCACGCCAACCGGCGGCACGACTTTTGCACAACGGTTGAACAATATCGTCAATCAGGCGGCTAATCCGCGCGGCGCGGGCGGCGGCAGTGGCCAGGATCAGATTCAACTGTTCGGCCAGACGAAAATCATTCCGAACGAGAGCAGCAGTTCGCTGCTGATTTACGCCACGCGAGCGGATTTGGAAGTGATCAAAGGCATCATCGCCAAGCTGGACGTGCCGCTGGCGCAGGTGCTGGTTGAGGCCGTCATTATTGATTATTCGCTGGGGCCGGACACGTTCAACTTCGGTGTTTCGGCGGCGCAAAATCCTTCGGCTTTAAGTCCCGGCGGCACCGTGCTCGGCGGCGGCGGCATGAACAATGGCAATCCGTTCATGCATTTCATCTCCACCTTGACGACCAATTTTATTACATCCGGAACCGGCACCAACATTACCTCGCAATTTGCCGGCGTCACCCGGACGATCACCTCTTCCGGTGGCACCAATTCCATCTTCGGCAACAATCTGGGCAGCGGGGCCAGCTATTTTGGCAACATCGGCTCGACGTGGGACATCGCGCTGTCCGCGGCGCAAGCCGACGCCCACGCCAGCGTCATCCAACGGCCGCGCATTCAGACTTCGCAGGCCAAGGCGGCGCAGTTCTTCGTCGGCGACACCGTGCCTTACGTCACCGGCAATACTTACGGCGGGGCTTACGGCAACAGCTCGTCGTATTCGCAGTTGTCGGTCGGTGTGGAATTGGACGTGACGCCGTTCATCAATCCCGACGGTCTGGTCGTCATGGACATCAGCCAGGAGATTGATGATCTCAATGGATTCACCACCATCACCGGCATTGGCGATGTGCCCAACACTATCAAACGCACATTGAATGCTGAAATTGCTGTGCGCGACCGCGACACCGTCATGCTCGGTGGTTTCATCAAGTCCAATAAATCCACCAGCCGGTCGGGCGTGCCCTTCTTGATGGACATTCCCATTCTCGGCAATCTGTTCACCTCGCGCAGCGACAAAAAAGGCCGGGAAGAGTTGATCGTGCTGATGCGGCCCACGGTTTTGCAGACGCCGGAACTGGCTGCGAAGAATACCATCAAGGAAGAGCAGCGGCTGCCGGGCGTTTCCGCTGCCGCCGCCGAAGACTCCTCCGAGGAACGCAAGCTGATTGATGCGCAGCGCAAACGCGAACAGAAGAAATTCAAGAGCACGAAGCAATACGACGGCTTCTTCAATCCGGCGCCGGACGCGGTTGACACCAATGCCCCGACGGCAATCGACGCGCCGCTGAATGCCGCCGACGCGCAAGCCAAATCCCGCGCCGCGATGGAGCAGAAGATGCAAGAACTCAATTCTCCCGCGCCCGCCGCCCAGTAATTATTTCCCGGCCGGGCTGTTCGTGGCTGGCGCGGTGAACATTTCCTCCACCGCGCGGATCGGATGCAGCGGCGCGATGAGCAGCCGCGGAATCAACAGCATCGGTTTGGCCTTGGGATCGCCGAGCGTGCCGGTCACCTGGCATTCAAAAATTTTGCTCACCGGCCACAGCACTGCACTCATCAGCGGCCCGACGCCCCAGGTGTTGCGCAGCAGTTGCGCCGTCACCTTGGCGTTCACATTTTCCTGCAAGTCCACCGTGCCGACATATTCCAGCCGCATCATCAGCGAACGAATTTCCAGCGAGTCGGTGTAAATGACGCCGTTGGTCATGGTGCATTTCGCCGTGGCCTCGGTCGCGCGACTGTTGCCCAAACCCGGCCAGAACGTGTTCAACACCGGCGACGCCAGGCCGACCACCGGAATATCCCAGAGCAATCCGTCGTGCAGCCGCGCCGCGCCAAAACCGTTCCACGACCGCCAGTCGTCCGAGTTTGCGTGCGTCACCTCCACCCAGCCGGACAGCGCGCCTTCCAGCGTGTTCGTCGGCGACCACAGCGCCTGGCCCATCGCGTGAAAATCCACATTGGTGCCGCGCACAAAAAAACTCAGGTCCGTCCCCGGTCCGGGTGTGAGCAGATTGAAACGGCCCCAGCCCTGCGCCGTGCCGCCGTAGGCGTCCGCCACCACGTTGGTCACGGTCAAGTAATTGGCCAGCCAGTGAACCGAGCCGGTGATGCTCGGCGTCTCAAACAAATGCCAGCGGAAGGGCACGGTGCCGAGGATATCCACCCGCAAATCCGCGTCGTCCAGCACCAAGTCGTCATGCACGCTATGAATGGGAATGCAGCCGTTCACGCGGGCGGAGGGCAGGGTTGGAAATTGATACGGATCCATGTCCCGCGCGGTTTTCGGCCCGATGGCATGGCCCACCGCCGACAACGCCAGCGTGCTGAAACCGTTGGTGATATACAAATTCAGTTTGGCCAGGTTCAGCGCCACATTGTCCGCCGTCCCCACCTGTTTTCCGCCGTCGCGCAAAATGTGCGGCTGCAAAAAATTCACCAGCAGATTCGTATAGCTCACCTTGGTGACGACGCTGTCCACCGTCACCGCGCGGATCGCGAAATTGGTCAGCGCCACCTGCCCCGTCGCGGAGAACCGGTTAAAGTCGCGCAGGTTTCCGGTCACGTTCAAGTCCAGCGCCAGCGGCTCGGTGAAGTGCATCAGGCCAAAACCGTGCCGGGCCTGATCATTGGGCAAAAAAGTTTCCACGCTTGCGGCGGCCAGCATGCCGCGCACCGCAAAATTAAAATTTTCCGTCGCAACGCTTTGTTCGCCGGACAATTTCAGAGAGGTGCGGCCCTGCGCCACTGAAAAATCCGTCACGCTAAAAATCTGGTTTGCGTAGGCAAAATGCGTCCGCAGCAAATCCACCCGCGCGCCGCGCACGACCGCGTTGGTGAACGCCAATTCGCCCCGCCCGTTCGCCGTGTTTTGCAGCGCAGCCCGCCAGTCCGGCGCACGGTTCGTCCAGTCGGGCAATTGAAACGAACCGCTGACGCGCATCACCGGCGGCTGCTTCCAGGAAATTTCCGCCAGCCAGTCCCGCGCAATTTTTGGCAGCAGCGGCGCGAGCGCGTGCGGATCAAAACCAGTCTCGTTGGTGAACACCAGTTCGCGCGTCGCCACGTCCAGCGCTGCGCCAAAATCCAAATTGCCGCCGCCGAGCCGCGCGGAGCATTTCGTCACCGCCAGTTCCGGCGCGCGCCAACCACCGCTGATTTCCACCGCGTCGGCACTCACGTTCGCCGCCGTCAAATTATTCCCCCGCGCAATCCACGCCAGCCGGAACGGTTGCAAGCCGGCCCACCATGCCAGCGCCGGATCGGTGTTCGTCGGCGCGTCGGCGGGCGCGGTCAGATTTGCGCCGAGTTGCAGATTGCCCGCCGTGAACCACGGCGTCCGCACGCCGGGCGCATTTGCATTGAGCCGCACGACGAACGAATGAAAATCCCGCGCATCGCCGTTCACGGTCACATTCAACTGCGGTGCGCGGACGAAATGAATTTGGGCGAGCGTGTCGGCAATTTGTTGCAGCAGCGGTTGCGCGGTGCTCGGCCCGCCGGTTTTTGCGCCGGTGAAAATTTTCCAATCCTGCATTTCCGGTGCGTGTTCGATTTCCCCGGCGAGCATTATGTTCACGCCGGCAAAATCCGCGTGAAAATGATCCAGCGACCAGGTGTCATTCGTCCCGAACCGCAGTTCGGTTTGGAGATTGAATAACGCGAGGGAATTGGTCGGCGACAGCGGCAGCGTGAATTTTCCGTCGCGCAACACCAGGCCGTCGAGCTGCAACTGCCGGCGCAGCAGCGCGGGATAATCCAGCCGCAACTGCACTTCCCCGGCCGTGAGCACCGGCTGGCCGGTGGTTTTTATTTTTCCCAGCCGCACATTTTCCGCGACGAAACCGTGGACGAGGCGCAGGCGCATCCGGGAAAATTCCAATTGCACGCCGTGTGCCTGGAGCGTGGCGACCAGGCGCGTTTTTAGAAAACCCGGCAGGCCGATCAGATTGAACCACGCGAACGCCAGCAGCGCCGTCAGCACGACGGCCCACGCCGCATAGCGAAGCCAGCGGAACGCGATGCGACAGTTGCGCCAGAATCCGGGCATATCATGGAGTGCTCGCCGGAATGGTCAGGTAAGCCGTGACCAACTGGTAGAGCGGCGCG
The DNA here is from genome assembly GCA_903884535.1 of uncultured Verrucomicrobia subdivision 3 bacterium. Lineage (GTDB taxonomy): Bacteria > Verrucomicrobiota > Verrucomicrobiia > Limisphaerales > UBA11358 > UBA11358. The sequence continues at coordinate 14,693 of CAISEZ010000032.1, read as the reverse complement.
GGAAATACAAACGCCCAGCGTTCGCCGTCCAGCGTCACGGCGGCCAGCGCGGTCTGAAATTTCGGAATTTCCGCGCCAAAATCCACGGCAAATTTTTCGCCGGATTTTAATTCGATGGTGACGGACAGATTATTCGTGTTCAGCCCGAATGTTTCCGGCGCGGTGACGTTGCGTCCGACCCAGCCGGCGGCGGCAAGTTCGCCGAGACGATGCACGGTTTCCTCGACGGCCGGTGGATTGATCATGCCCTGGCCGGCGGCGAGTGACCATTTGTTCTCGCCGGTGCGGACGAGCTGGCGCGTCTGGCCGTTTTGACGCAGTGTGATTTGCGTGACGTTGGTTTCGGAAAAATGCCAGAGCCGGCGCTCGCGGAAATCCCAGCCGCTGACCGGCAGTTGGTTGAAATCATCCGCCGCCAGCGCATAAACAAAATCCTCATCCGCCCGCTTCACAAACACCTTGTTCGTCTGCACCGCGCTGAACAGCAGTTGGGCGATGACGCTGTTGGTGTCGCCGGCCACACTGCGCAAAGTGATCTGCCGCGCAGGCGCGGCGAGGCCGAAGCTCTGCAAATCCGGCGCGGTGACGACGTCCTTCACGAATTCCTGCACGCGGAAACCGGCTAGCAATTTAACCAGCGCCAGCACATTCTCCTCGTCCGCCGGAAATTTCTCGCCGACCACAGCCCACCCAGCCGCACCGCGGGATTGCAGCGTGTAGCTGTCTTCGTTGGTTTGGCCGCGCACTTCGATTTCCGCCACGGGCGCGGTCAGCTCCAGCAAATGCGGATCGCGGAAATCGTTGACTGTGCCGCGCCACGGCGCGAGCGCGTCCTTGGCCACCGCGAGCACGCCGTTCCAGCCTTCGCGGCGCGCGTAAATCTGCGTGGAATTTTCCGGCAAACTTTTTCCGGCATGAACCGCTGCAAAAAAATTCGTGCCGCGTCCGAGCCAGACATCCAGTTCGGCGGGTAGCAAATCATACGCGGACAAATCGGCCTTGGCATCGTCGTTGACGAACGCGGCGACGCGCGCGGTGCGAAGCGACTGCCACGTTTCGAGAATGTGCAGGTCATCGGCGCGGGCTGCCAGTGGCCGGATCATGCGCCAGAGATGGTTGGTCGCATTGCGGCGCAGCTCGACGACTTTCGCGCCGTTGGTGATGACAATCCAATCCAGCGTGGCGGCGGCGTCCACCAGTGCGGTGTCGCGCCATTCGTTCGCCGAATGCGGCAACCGTTGCAGCCATTTTGCGTCGGTGACGAAGGCGCCGTCCAGGCCCACGATGCGGATGTAAACTTGGTCGCCCGGCGCGGTTTTTTTGCCGACGCGCAAATGCCAGTTCTGGTCGCTCGAAGCGAGGTCCAGAGTGAACTGCGGGTTTTCAAAACCAAATTCCGTGTCCGTGTTTTTCCCGAGCACGTCGTCACCGGCGAGGCGCAAAGCGGGCATCAGCTTGGCCATCGCATCGAGCAGCGCTTCGATACCGGCGGCCTGCGCCGGATACGCCAGCGGTTTTTCCAACTGCCAGCCGCCGTTGGTGCGGACGACGCTGATTTCGCGTGCGCCGGCCGGGCTAATTTGAAGGCTGGTCACGTCCGTCGCCCGCAGGCTGGGCAGTAAAACCGTCTGCACCGGCGCGGCGGGCTGGAGATGTTTTTCCAAAAACCAAATGCCCGCGAACAGCAGCGCGGCGAGCACGAACCAGATGGCGGTGGTTTGGGATTTCATTGGCGACGCACCAGCCAAACGAGCCAGCCGAACACGAGCACGCCGCCGGGCAGCGCGCCGAGCAGCAGCCAGCGCAATTGCTGCTGTTGATGATTGGTGAGCAACAGGCGGAATTCCGTCACCGGCCGCGGGCCGATGCCGGCGAGCAATTCCTGGCGATCCAAAAGCCAGTTCGCCGCGTAGCCTGCAAAATCACGGTTGCCGCCGCCTTCAATCACATAATTGCCGAGGAACAGTGAATCGCCCACGACCAGGATGCGCGTGTTGCCGCGCGGATTGGCCACACCGGCCACCGGCTTTTGCTCGACGGCGACCATCAGCGGAAAGCGGCGCGGTTGCGGCGCGGGATCGCCGTCCAGCACCGAGTTGTCGCTGGAGAACGCCAGTTCGTCCACCTCCGGCGCATTGGCCGGCGGATGCGGCAAATTAATTTTGGCGATGGCGCGCGGCCGGATCATCTGCAACGCGAGTTGCGTGAGCGGATTGACCACGGGATGCGAACTGAAATTGCGGACGATGACATCGTCGGTGTTGATGTTCCGGTCTTTGACGCAATCGTAAAAAACATTCACGCCCCATTTTTGCAAAATGTGCTCCAGCCCGGTCGGCCTTTTTTTGGACGCATAATTGAAAAGCGCGAACAGCCGGCCGCCGTCGGCGAGATACTTGTCAATTTTTTGCAGTTCCTCGTCGGCCAGCGGCACGGTGGGCGCGGCGATGATGAGCAGGCTGCAATCCAGCGGAATCGGACTGTCGCCGGGCAGTTCCAGGTTTTGCACCGCGATGTCGTTTTGCGCGAGCACCAGGTTGAATTTTGAATATCCAAACTGGCTCTCGTCGGTGAGCGACGATTCGCCGTGGCCCTGCAAAAAATACGCCTTGAGCGGCTGCGCATTTTCCAGCGCGAGCAGCTTGGAGGTGAACATGACCTCGCCGTTAAATTCAATGGGCTTGCGGCGGAACTGCAGTTCCTTCTGCTTCGGATTGTCGGGCGCCGTCGGCTCCAGTTTGTATCTCACGATCGCGTCGCCGGGGATCACGATGGGCAGCCGGTCGCTGCCGCCGTCAAAAACAATCAGGTCCTTGCTCGGCGGCGAGTTGGGGCTTTCCGACGAGGCGGGCAGGTTGTATTTCTCCTTCACCTTCTCGGCCTCGCCGGCGTCGAGCAGGTAATTCACGGTGCGGAGGGAAATATTTTTGTTCACCTCGCGGTAGGCGTTCAGCAGCGCCACGATGTCCGGATAAAAATTCTCGTTGTCCTTGGTGTCGTAATACAGCGTCACCGCGACATGGTTCGTCAGCGCATGCAGCACGCTCACCGTGCGCGACGACAGCACCACGCGCGTTTGCGAACTCAAATAAAACCGCTGGAAAAATTTCGCGCCAAGAAAATTGAGCATCACCGCCACGGCCAGCACCAGCGCGGTGCGCAGCACCACGTCGAAGCCGATTTTCCAGCGGCGCGCCGGCGAATAACTGGTTTTGACGGTAGCGCTCATGCTATTTCCACCGGCGACTCTCCACCACACGCAGCGTCAGGAATAAAAACACAAACGTCGCGGTGACATAAAAAATCACCGCGCGCGTGTCCACCACGCCGCGCGCAAAATCGTGCATCTGCTCGAACAGTCCGAAATATGAAATGATCTGTGTCTGCCAGGGCTGCGCCGTGGCCGGCAGCGCCGCCGCCAGAAATCCGAGCGAAAACAAACTCACGCCCAGCATGAAGCTGATCATCGCCGCCGCCATCTGGCTGCGCGTCAGCGACGACGCGAAACAGCCGAGCGACAAAAATAATCCGCCTGTCAGCAGAATGCCCAGGAACATGCCGCCGACCGTGCCCGCGTCCAATGCGCTTTGGTTGGTGAAATGGCGCACGATGAACAGGCACGCCAGCAGCGGCAGCCACGCGACCATGTAAAAAATCACCGCCGCCGCAAATTTCGCCGCCACCACCTGCGCGTCGCCCACCGGCGTCGTCATCAGCGTTTCAAACGTGCCCGATGCTTTTTCCAGCGCGAACAGGCGCATGGTGATCACCGGCGTGACCAGCAAGACGATCAGCCAGAAATAATACGTTCGATAAAACATTTCGGTCACCGGCATGGGCGACGGGTCGGTGCCGAGGTTTTGCAGCAGCACCACGAAACTCAAGTCCGTCAGCAGCGTCACCGCGGCGATGATGACGTAACCCGTCACCGAAAAGAAAAAGGCCGACAGTTCGCGGCGCAGCAACACCCAGAAAATTCTCATTCCGTCTCCTCCGGATTCGGCCTGGTCACCTGCACATAAATGTCTTCCAGCGTGTGCCGGCTCCGCGTCAGCTCGCGCAGCGCCCAGCCGCGCTCGCGCACCAGGTTGAAAATCAGCGGCCGCAAATCCTGGCCGTCGCGCGGCGTCAGCGCGCAGCGGAAAAATTCCCCTTCGCTCGGCGACACGTCGAACTGCTCGACTTCCAGCATGGCGTCCCAAATCGCATTCAAATCGGCGGCGGGCGCGGCGATTTCCGCGATGACCTGGCTGCCGCCCGCCATGCGGTGCTGCAAATTCCCCGGCGTGTCCGCCGCCAGAATTTTTCCGCCGAGCATGATGAACACGCGGCTGCACATCATTTCCACTTCCGGCAAAATGTGCGTCGAGATCAGCACCGTGTGCTTGCCGGCGAGGCTTTTGATCAATTGGCGAACGGAGCGGATTTGCTGCGGATCGAGGCCGATGGTCGGCTCGTCCAAAATAATTAATTCCGGCTCATGCACCAGCGCATCCGCGAGGCCGACGCGCTGCTTGTAGCCTTTGGAAAGCTGGCCGATGATGCGCCGGCCCACATCGGTCAAACCGCATTGCTCCATCACCGTGGACACGCGTTCGCGCGATTTTTTCCAGCCGAGGCCTTTCAGCCGCGCGCGGAATTTTAAATATTCACGAACACGCATTTCGGGATAGAGCGGATTATTTTCCGGCATGTAACCAATGCGCCGCCGAACCTCGTCGGCGGCGTGAAACACATCGAAGCCCGCCACGCGCACCGTGCCGCTCGTCGCCGGCATGAAGCTGGACAAGATGCGCATCGTCGTGCTTTTGCCCGCGCCGTTCGGGCCGAGCAGGCCGACGATTTCGCCGCGCGCAACCGTGAACGACAAGTCGTCCACCGCCGTGCGACCGGCGTAACGCTTCGTTAAATTGGAAACTTCAATCATTACGGGTCAACAAACAAAAACTCGCCTTCATTCTAGTCATATCCAGCCAGCTGCGGCGAACAAAAATTTCGGAATCGCCCTGATTAAACAGGCAAATTCCGGTTTCGTTGCGTTCAAAAATATTTTTGCCGGCTTGACTTCGCGCCGGTGCCGGCGCCAAAGTTTTTCCGGGTGAAGCCGTCCGCCGAAAATTTCTACGCCCGGTGGCGCGAACGCAGCCGCAACGTCAGCGCGCTGCGCGAGGACAACGGCTGGCCGTCCGAGCGGCTGCTGCAGGCCATCTGGCAGCACCAGCGCCTCCGGCGCGACCAACTCAAAACCAGTGACGGCCGAAGCGTCCGCGTATTTCATCCCGGTTTTGTCAGCGTCGAAGGCGGGCCGGATTTTCGCGGCGCGGTGCTGCAGCTGGGCGACGAACCGGCGTTCGTCGGCGACGTGGAAATTGACCTGCGTGCCGCCGGCTGGCATGTGCATGGCCACGATAAAAATCCCGCTTTCAAAAACGTCCAGCTGCACGTCGTCTGGGACGAAACAAAATCAAACGTCAATGCGCCGGTCATTTTGTCGCTGAAAAATGTTATGGACGCGCCGCTGGCGGAATTAAGCCTGTCGCTGGAAAATGAATCGCTGCGGGTGCTGCCGGAAAACCTGCGCGGCAAATGTTGCGCGCCGCTGCGCGAATTGGACGAAGTCCGGCTGGAAGAATTATTACACGCTGCCGCGCGCGTCCGGTTTGAAAGCAAGGCGGCGCAGTTCCGCGCCCGCGCCCGGCACGTCGGCTGGGAACAGACGCTGTGGGAAAATCTGTTCCGCGCGCTCGGCTACAAACACAACGTCTGGCCGCTGCAAAATCTCGCGGAAATGAAACCGCGCTGGTTGCCCGGGACAAATTCCGCGTTTGAAATTCAGGCGCGACTGCTCGGCATCGGCGGCCTGCTACCCGACGAGCTGACCCGCGCACAAAAAGGTTCCGATAACTATCTGCGCCGCGCCTGGGATTGTTGGTGGCGCGACCGCGATGAATTCGAAACCTGCATTTTGCCTCGTGAAATCTGGCGATTCCATGGCCTGCGCCCGGCCAATCATCCGCAGCGGCGGCTGGCGCTGGCGGCGCACTGGCTGGCGGATGAAAAGTTCATTTCCAAAATTGAAAATTGGGGCGAGTCAGAAATATTAAATGGTAGGGCGGCGCTGCCGTGCCGCCAGGCTGACCCGCAGGTCAGCCCTACCAAGCTGCTCGATTCCTTGCGCGCGATTTTCCAAGTCCAGCAGGATGACTTCTGGTCGTGGCATTGGACTTTTAAATCCGCGCGGCTGGCGAAACCGCAACTGCTGTTGGGCGAAGCGCGCGTCACCGACCTGGCGGTCAATGTGGTTTTGCCGTGGCTGTGGGTCCGTGGTGCCAGCGCACAGCCGCCGGGCGGCAATGAAAAATTCCTGTGCGAGGTTGAGCGGCGTTTTTTTGCGTGGCCGGTGGCGGAAGACAATTCCATTTTGAAACTGGCGCGGCAACGGCTGCTGGGAAGTTCCAGTCCACGACTTTTGAAAGGCGCGGCGGCGCAGCAGGGGTTGCTGCAAATCGTCCGCGACTATTGCGAACATTCGAACGCCATCTGCGGGGATTGCCAATTCCCAAAACTGGTGCGGGCCTGGTGCAAATCCAACGGCTGAACCGAAGCGGCTCGCCGCTGGGGATTATTCCGGCTTCACTTCAAGTCCGACAAACGGATGGTTAAGTCCATCGGCGGCGGGCTGTTCGGTAACCGCAACTTTGGGCTTGTGCGCCGGCTTCTCGCGGATTTTTTCCTTCGGCGCCTCGTCCGCTTCATCGGGTTCGTCCGCTTCGTGCAGCGGTTCGTCGGCGTGCCGCGGATTTTTGGCGCGCTTGTTGCGCGGCAGCGGACTGATCATCAGATTGATGGCGCGGCCCACGAGCTTGGGCTGGAAATCGGGATGACCAAAAGGCGTGATTAACTCGATGAATTTCTGGATGACCTGAAAACCGACTTCGGTGTGGGCCATTTCGCGGCCACGAAATTTGAGCGCGACCTTCACCTTCATGTCTTCGCAGAGAAAATTGATCGCGTGCTGCACCTTGATGCCAAGATCATGCGGATCAATGCGCGGGCTCAACTGCACTTCCTTGACAGTCGAGGCGTGCTGATGCTTGCGCGAATCTTTTTCCTTCTTGGCGAGTTCGTAGCGGAATTTTCCGAAGTCCACGAGCCGGCAGACCGGCGGCACGGCGTTCGGCGAAATCTCGACGAGATCCACCGCGTGCTGGCGCGCGAGATTGATCGCATCGGACAGCGGAATGACGCCGAGCTGTTTCCCGTCCACGCCGATGACACGAACGTCGCGGGCGCGAATTTTCCCATTGACGCGAATAAACGACGCGGGGGAAGAGTTGCGGGGTGTGAACGGACGACTCAAGCGAGCCTCTCCAATTGGTTCTGATCCATGTAGTGACGCATCAAGCTATTTCAAATAGTGACGGTATTTAAGGCGTCCATCGCCGCAAGTGCAAGCAAAATATCGTTTCAATGGTGGTCGTGATGCCGAAACAGCCGGTTCCGGTTTTCAAACAGATACCAGACGATGATCACGTTCACCGCCAGCACGATGGCGATGCCGACTTTGGGATGGGCAAACATCGCATGCGCCCGCGCCTCGCCTTCGGGCGTGTGGCGGCGGACCAGTTCGTAAATCTCAATCGGAATGAAAAACGCCGATTCGCCGATTGCCAACCAGACCGCCCACCCCGCGCGAAATGCCAGGCCCAGGCCGCCGACCGTCAAAAACAGGCCGTAAAGAAACATCCCCGACGCGATCACATGCACGTTGCTGGGCGTGACCGTTTCCAGCCGGTCGCCAATCTCGGCAAAAAACCGGCCTTCCGGATCGAGATGAATAAAGCGGAGGAACTGATCAAACAAGTCCGGCAGATTTTTATTCGCCAGCAAATACACGCTCACCGCCGCCGCCAGCAGCAGCGAGCCTTTCACCAATTTGATCGCGACGATCAAATACAGCGTCGGCGCGCGCTTGGGTTTCTCGCCCACCATCAAAATTTCCTGCTTGTAAGACATCAGCGGGTTTTAGACAGCAAAAAATCTAAAAGTTCAGAAATTTTCAAGCGCTCTTGTTTCCCGTCGTCGCGGTAGCGCAGCGTCACCGTGTCGAGCAATTCCGGTTTCTCGCCGAGCGTGTCAAAATCAATCGTCACGCAGAACGGCGTGCCGGCCTCGTCCTGACGCGCGTAGCGGCGGCCAATCGAGCCGGCTTCGTCGTAAAACACGTTCATCCACGGCCGTAGCAAGGCGCGGACGGCTTCCGCTTTCTGCACGATCTCCGGCTTATTCTTCATCAGCGGCAGCACCGCGACTTTTATCGGGGCGACGCGCGGATGAAATTTCATCGTCACGCGTGTTTCGGATTTTCCTTTGTCGTCCGTCTCGGTGACTTCGGAATACGCGTTGGCGATGAGCGCCAGAATCAACCGGTCCACGCCCGCGCTCGGCTCGATGACGTGCGGAATGTATTGGCCTTTCGCCAGGCCATTCGCGTCGTTCGTCGCCTGCTGCGAAATCTGCTCCGGCGTTTCGTCCGGCTTGGCGGATTTCGTCAGATAATTTTTGCGGTGGTCGTAATACCGCTTCCACAAATCATCCTGTTTTTCTTTCGGTAGCTTCGCCCACGCGGCGCGCAATTCGTCGTCAAACACGCCCATCGGCTTGCCGGAAAAACGCTGGTGCTGGCTCAAATCAAAATCGCTGCGCGCGGCGATGCCTTCCAATTCGTCGCCGATCACATTGCCGGCTGCGTCCTTTTTGCTGAACGGAAATTTGAATAAAATATCCGTGCAGGCGCGGGCGTAATGTGCCAGCTCCGCCGGCGTCTGATGATGGAAGCCCAGCGTCTCGCGCGACAGCCCGATGCCTTCGTAGAAGCGCACGCGTTCCTCGACCCAATAATGATGCCACGCCTGCCAGCCCCAGTTCGGCTGTGGTTCGCCCGGATGACCGGTTTCAGGAACGGTCGCCACCGAGCCGTGAATCGCCTCGATGACTTCATCCGGCTTGATGAAAAATTCCAGTTCCATCTGCTCGAACTCGCGCGAGCGAAAAGTAAAATTGCGCGGCGTGACTTCATTGCGAAACGCCTTGCCGACCTGCGCGATGCCGAACGGGACTTTCTGGCGCGACGTCTCCAGCACATTTTTGAACTGCGCGAAAATCGCCTGCGCGGTTTCCGGCCGGAGATACGCAATGTCCGCCGCCGTCGCCGTCGGGCCGACGTAGGTTTGGAACATCAGGTTGAACGCGCGCGCCTCGGTCTTCTCGCCGTGACATTCGTTGACGCACTTGCTCGGCTTTTGCGGGCAGGCGATTTCGTCCGTCTGGTCCGCGCGAAAACGGCCTTTACACGTTTTGCAATCAATCATCGGATCGCTGAACGTCGCCACGTGGCCGGACGCCTCCCAGATTTTTGGCGACATGATGATAGTCGCTTCCAAGCCCGCCACGTCGTCGCGCTGGCGCGTCATGGCGTGCCACCAGAGTTCCTTGACGTTGCGCTTGAGCTCCGCGCCGAGCGGGCCGTAATCCCAGAAGCCGTTCAGGCCGCCGTAAATCTCGGACGACTGAAACACAAAACCGCGCCGCTTGCACAGCGACACGATTTTTTCCATCTGCAAATTTTCTTTAGGCTCGGCCATATTTTTTATGTTCACGGTCCCAAGTTCAGCGTTTTAACCCTGAACTCTGAACCAGAAACCCTGAACGGTTTGTTTGGGTTGGTCAGTGTCGTCAATTGCGCGCAGAAATCAATCACGAAGGCGGCCAAAAATTTGGACGGAATGACAGAATTTCCAAAATTCAATCAAACGGACTGGGCCGTTGGCCAATTTCTATTCTGAAAATTCCGTCATTCTGTCCAAATGTTTTTGTGAATAACTTTCCCGCCACTGCGTGAGCCTCACGCGCTTTGCGTGAAAATTTCACGCGCTTCGCGTTCCGGCCAGGCCGCCGACTTCGTAATCATTGGGGTTTTGACTGTTTTTATACTTGGCACTGGCATTGCTAAAGAAAGTTCAGAAATCCGATTGACAGTGGCGGCCAGTCCCGTAAATTCCGCGCCTGCCCCGGACAAATAAAACAAAGCAACCATAACAATTATGAAACAACAACCGAAAAAAGCGTTTACGCTCATCGAACTCCTCGTCGTCATCGCGATCATCGCGATTCTCGCCGCCATGCTCCTCCCGGCGCTCGCCGCCGCCAAGCGCAAAGCCCAGCGCATTAACTGCGTCAACAACCTCAAACAAATCGGCCTCTCCTTCCGCATCTGGGGCGGTGACAACGGCGACAAATATCCGATGCAGGTCTCGACCTCGGCCGGTGGCTCACAGCAGAATGTCTATCAAGGTGGTGTGGCCCCGACGGCCAACACGGGCGGCGGACAATGGGCGGTCACCAACATTTTCTGCGTGATGTCCAACGAAGTTGGCTCGGCCAAAATCCTGTATTGCACATCTGACAGCATGACTCCGCATGCCGGCTCAGCCCCGACGAACTTTGTGCAAGTCGCCAGCGGCGGTGGTAGTTCTTCAACCGCCAACGGTCAGTTTGGTGTCAGTTACTTCGTCTGCGGCGATGCCTCGGATGCTTATCCGCAAATGCTCCTCTCCGGCGACCGCAACATCGGCACCGTTGCCGCGAACTCAACTGGCCCTGCCTTGACCACGAACACCTCGTCCGGCCTCACCATTGGCAAAGCCCTGCTGTTTGCCAATTCCCAATCCTGGACGCAGAACGATCTGCACCAGAAGGCCGGTAACCTGGGCATTGCTGACGGCAGCGTGCAACAGGCGACAGTCAACGGCCTGCAGACCGCGCTGGTGAACGTCACGAACAGTGCCGCCACCTTGGCTCCGCTGTATAACTTCCCGAACTAATCGTTCGGACACACAAAGCGCGGCAACCGCAAGGTTGCCGCGTTTTTTTTATTTAAAGAAGCAGCCGACGTGAGTCGGCTCATTTCCTCCAAAATATTTTTAGAGCGGACTCACGTCCGCTGCTACAATTCCGCCGGCGGATTTCCCCCGTTTTTTTTCGCCGTGCGCTGCTCGGCAAAAAACTGCCGGAGCAGCCCGCGGCATTCCTCCAGCCGCACACCGGACGTGATTTCGCAGCGGTGGTTCAGCGTCGGAAATTGCAGCAGATTCAGCGCGCCGCCTGCCGCGCCGCCCTTCGGATCGCCCGCGCCAAACACCACCCGCGCCAGCCGCGTATGCACCACCGCTCCGGCGCACATCGGGCACGGCTCCTTAGTGACGTAAAGCGTGCAGTCAATCAGCCGCCAGTCGCCGACGGCATTTTCCGCCTGCGTCAGCGCCAGCATTTCCGCGTGCGCCGTGGCGTCCTTCAATTCTTCGACTTGATTAAAAGCGCGGGCGATGATGCGGCCTTCGCGCACGATGACCGCGCCGACGGGCACCTCGCCTATTTCATAAGCCCGGGCCGCCTGGCGCAGCGCCTCGCCCATGAAATAATCGTCGCTGTGCAGGTCAATGATGGGAGCTTCGGCCATAAATTTATTCGTAGCCGCCGGCGTGAGCCGGCTCATTTCAAAAGTTTAGAGCGGACTCACGTCCGCTGCCACAGTTTCTTCTAGTGCCCACTCGTTCCGTCCGTCCGCGTGGCAATGGCAATGCGCCGCGAAAAAACCGCCGCGAAACTGCCAGAACCACGGCCAAATCTGCTCGCGGTCGGTCTGCGGAATTTTCAGCGATGAAATTTTTTCGCGCGGGAAAAATTCAAACCGGCCTTCGGCGTGAACCGGCGGCAGCGCGTTCAGTTTTACTTTCACCTCAAATAAAAACATCAGCCAGTGCGTCTGACCCTGGTAGCCGTGTTCGCTGATGAGGCCGGTCAGATGCAAATCGGACGGCGAAATTTCCAAACCAATTTCCTCGTGCGCCTCGCGGCAGGCGCAGGCGTAAGGCGATTCACCGCGCTCCGTTTTCAACTTGCCGCCGCAGGGACTCCAGAAACCACGGTTTGGTTCCTGCGCGCGTTCGAGCAGCAGGATTTCATCGCGCTCGTTGAAAACGTAAAGCAGTGTGGCGATTTGGAAGTCTAGACAAACTTTGGATTTCATGGTAAAACAACAGCAACACTCGCAACCAGAATGAAAACATACCTATACAACAGGGTAAGCTCCGGCAAGCAAAGCAAAAAAGATGGCTTAATTAGACAATCAGAATCAACAGATGTTTTGGAATTCATCAAAACCCATAAACTTCAAGTGGTTCAGACAATGGAATACGTCGGTTCAAGTTTCTGTGGTAAAAATTTTGATAGCGAGACGGTTCTTGGAAAATTTATTGACGAGGTGAAAAGCGGAAAAATTGTCACCCCCGTCTGTTTGTGTTTTGAAAACTGGGATAGATTTGGGAGGGATATTGAATGGAAAAATACAAAAAGATTTTTGGATTTAATTGATGTGAATGTCTCAATCGGTGTTGTTTCAATGAACATCATCATTGACCAGAACTCGCTGGCAAAAAATTCAGACATCCTTCAATTGGTGGTGAATGATATTCAAAGGGCGAGAAAAGAGTCGCAGCGCAAAAGTGGCTTTTCCAAACGAAACCTGTTGGTCAAACTGGCGAACGCTAAAAGTGGTCAGAAAGTTTATTTTGGTGGTCAGTCACCTAGATGGATTATCGGATTAAAGAGCAACGAGTTTACGAGAGACGAACAAATGCTCAAAGACATCCACAACATCTTTAATTTGTATCTTGAAGGAAATAGTTGCGTCGGTATTGCCAAGATGCTCAACGCCGAAAGAAAAGAAACCCTCGGTGTATCAAGAAAGAATCCAACCAACAAAGAGAGCAAAACCCACTGGTTCAACACCACGGTCAGAAATGTTCTGACGCATAAATCTCTAACAGGATGGTGCAAGGTAAATGATTTTGAGTCCGATAATTATTACCCCGAAATTATATCGCCAACCATATTCCTAAAAGTCCAAAAGCTGATTGCACAAAATGCAGAACGTCGAGGTGGTGGCAAGACGGGCAATATTCCAAACATTTTCCGTGGCATTCTGTATTGCAAATGTGGAGGCAAAATATCAGCTCGCAAAGCACGAGTGAAGGAACATGACTACAACTACATGGCCTGTCGTCGCTCACAAGTAAATATTTGCAAGGACAAGACCATTTGGAAAATGAATGAGTTGGAAGAAACTATCTTCGCCTTTATTCTTGAGAAAACACCTGATGAAATGCTTGTAAAAGCAAAACCAAATTCAAACGATGCCGTTATTGCCAAATTAAAGCTGGAATTAAACAGTGCGAATATAGCTATCAAAACGACATTAGCTCTGATTGATGACATTAAAGATATGCCGGAATTAAAAACAAAGTTGTCAGAACTTAATGAAAGAAAAAGACTTCTAAATGAAAAAATTGCCAGTGAAGAATTGATGAATAATGTCGCCAAGGAAAATCCAATTGCAGTTGCAAGTTTCAAGGAGTTGATGCAGGGATCGAACCACGATGCGTTATCTGATGCTGCGGATAGCATCCATACACGGTTGTTAGACAACAAAATTAGAAAGGGGCTGCGGGATGTGATGCCCGAAATCATTCATCGCATCACATGTGATTTAAAAAAATGGGAGTTCGACGTTGAGTTTGTAAACGGAACAAAGAAACACTATTTATTTTATGCTTAACTGCCAAGCATTGTCTGCTTACACCACCAACACGGCGGCGGCATAGGGGTGCTTCTGGTTAAAAAACTTTTTTACGGGGGGTGGTGCTTCTGACCCATTCTAATTTAGAACCAGTTGAAATTATTGGCTCATATTTACCTCTGATTCCGTCTGACTGAGCCGGTGCATTTTCTGCAAAGGGTTTTTCCTCGGGTCAGGCTGTATTGATATGAGATTGGGTTGTAAAAAATAATTTCGTTGGTGCAGGTTGGCTTGCCGCATTTCTTTCTGCCGATGGCTGTTCTGTTGTGTTTGTCTTGCATACTTTTTTTCTGAATTATCTGACGATTTATCGTCAATTGGTTGATATTTATTTTCAGCGGTCAATTCGTTCAATAAATCAGACTCCGGCTTCATTCAATTAAGGTCGGGGTCTTTTTTATTTTTAATTCAAATTTCAATTTCAATTTAAATCAATGAATTCAATGAAATAATGATGAAAAACTTCTTTCATCGGGTTGAGGAACAATTTCTCCCTAAAAGGTTAAGGAAGGAAATTGTTCCTGCTGATGAAAAACTTCAGCGGTATAGTCGGATACAAAAACGAAGACATGATTTCTGTGTGAGTTGCGGTCATCCTGTAAACTCTCAATGGCTTCTGGCGGTCTGTGCGGGTTTGTCAATTGGCCGCACATCTTGAAATCGTTGGCGTCGTTAATCGCAACGATTTCTCTGGGGGGTCGCTTTGCTGTTTAACGTGTGCCGTTTGATTTATCGCCCGATGGCGTCCTTCGTCTATGCGTTTGGAACGGTCTAACACGTCAGCGGATTTTTACAGATTCACGCTGAAATATGTCACTGTCACTGCCTATAAATATTTACCTCCAAGAAAAGAATTGAAAAAATCGTTCAGAAATGACTTTTTTTATTTTCGGGGCAGGAATTGAAATCGCACACTCCCCAAAAATCTGCCGTCAATTAAATTGGCGATTCGTCAACTTTCTTTGGAAATGTTGCTTGTTCAAGGCCAGAGACAACT
>CAISEZ010000031.1 GCA_903884535.1 uncultured Verrucomicrobia subdivision 3 bacterium | reverse complement strand
CATTCAGCAATCAATGCTTGTCCGGTCAACGGTTTTGTCTGGCTTCACAACGGCACGTTTCTGTCCGGCACGATTGTTTTGAAAAACAACATGACGCTGTTCATTGATCCGACCGCGACCTTGCTGGGCAGCGGCTCGGCGGCGGATTATCCGACGCAAACGCCGCCATTGAGCAACAGCCAGACGAGCAACTGCCAGCGGGCGCTGCTCTATGCGCAAAGTTCCACCAATGTGACCATCACCGGCGGCGGCACGATCAATGGAAATGGCCGGAATAATTTCACCTCCGGCGTCGAGGCCACGCGTCCGATTGCCATTTGGACCGCGCTGTGCAACCAGGTTTATTTGCAAAACATAAACATCGTGGACGCGGCCATGTGGACGGTGGTGAACATGCAGTCGGATTATTTGACGATCAGCAATCTCAACATCAACGACGACGGTTTGAACGGCAACCGTGACGGCTGCGATGTGGTGGATTGCTGGCATGTGGTGATTGCCAATTGCACGATTGATTCCGGTGACGATTCGATCTGCCTCAAGAGCGGAAACTCGCGCGGCATCAATGATCTGCTGGTGAAAAATTGCACCATCACCAAGTCGCAATCCAACGGCTTGAAATTCGGCACCGCCAGCACGGGCACTTTCACCAACATCACCTTTCAGGATTGCACAGTGCAAAATACGGCGCACTCGGCGATGGCGGTGGAGTCGGTGGACGGCGGCACGATCAGCGGCGTCATGTTTCAGCGGATCAATTTTTCCGGCTGTCAGAATGCCATCTTCATCATTTTGGGCAGTCGCAGCGGCGCAGCGGTCGGCAGTGTGAGTGGCATCACCTTTCGAAACATCACCGGCTCCAGCCTGACGGACACGCGCGGCTGTCCCATCTCCGGCTGCTTCACCAACGGCGTCACTTACCGGCTGAAAAACATTCTCTTTGACAACGTAAATATTTCCTACGCCGGCGGCGTGGGTTCCATCCCGGCAAATCCGGCGGAATATGTCGGCCAGTATCCTGAAAATACCATGTGGGGAAATTTGCCGGCTTACGGTTATTACCTGCGGCACGCGACCAATGTGACCTTCACGAATTGTTTCACCAGTGCCACTTCAGCGGACGCCCGGCCGTGGATCGCCACCAACGATGTTTCCAATCTCACGATCATCGGCCCGACTTTAAATATTCTGACCGGTGTTGGCAGTGTGGTTTTACAATGGAATAATGGTTACACGCTACAGACCGCCACAAACGCCGGTGGAAGCTATACGGATTTGATCGGCGCAACGAGTCTCTACACCAATCAATTTACGAACTCGCCGCAGCGGTTCTTTCGCCTGCGCCAGTAAAAAAACCTTTCAGAATTTTAACAAAATTGGAGCGTTCGCTTCTAACTCAATGATTTTGCGCGGCGAGAAAACGTTCGCAATCAATCGCCGCCGCACAGCCTGCGCCTGCCGCCGTCACCGCTTGGCGATACACGTGGTCCGCGCAATCGCCGGCCACAAACACGCCCGGAACCTTCGTCATCGTCCCCTGCTCCGGCACGATGAAGCCGTTCTCGTCCGTGGTGATCTGGCTTTTGAAAATCTCCGTGTTCGGCACATGCCCGATCGCGATGAACACGCCCGCGCAATCCAAAATGGATTCCGCGCCGGTCTTGAGGTTTTTCAATTTCACGCCCGTCACCTTGTCCTGCTTCACGTCCAGCACTTCGGTGATGGCCGAATCCCAAATCGGCTTGATTTTCGGATTGGCCAGCGTGCGTTCCGCCATAATTTTGGATGCGCGCAACGAATCGCGCCGATGAATTAAATAGACCACCGAGGCAAATCGCGTCAAATACGACGCCTCCTCGCACGCGGAATCACCACCGCCCACCACCACCAGCGGCTGATTGCGGAACATCGGCAGCGCGCCATCGCACGTCGCGCAGTAGGTCGTGCCCTTGTTTTCCAATTCATGTTCGCCCGGCACGCCCAAATGTTTGTGCCCGGCACCGGTCGCAATGATGACCGTTTCGGCTTCCACTTTTTCACCATCCACGATCAATGCGAACGGACGCTTGGAAAAATCCGCCGACTCGACGACGCCGAACGTGGTTTTGGCACCGAACCGTTCGGCCTGCTTCTGCATCCGCGTCATCAATTCGTAGCCGTCCACGCCTTCGGGAAAGCCGGGGAAATTTTCGACAATGCTCGTGGTGGTGAGCAGCCCGCCCGGCTGTTTGCCCGTGAGCACTAGCGGCGCGAGTTGCGCCCGTGCCGTGTAGAGCGCCGCCGTCCAGCCCGCCGGCCCCGATCCAATGATGACAACTTTTTCCATAATTTTTAAAACCTGTTAACTTTCGAAGTGAGCAGCAATTCGTGTCCCGTGGCACGCCCACGGTTTTGATTAAAACCATTTTAATAAGCCCCGGCAGATTTCAAATCTGCCGGGGCTTTGCACATCCAGAGAATTTTACTGGAATTTGAGTTGGTAGAACTGATTTGGACCGCTGGTCGTGTTGGTCTGGAAGTTGATGGTGCCGGTTGAGCCGGTGCCATTGGTGAGAACCGGGGTCCAGACCGGCGTTGCCAGATTGGTGGCCATCTGGACGACATAGGTCAGACCGGTGAGAGTATTGGCGGACAATTGCAATTGTCCGGGCGTGCCGGAACCGGCGGTCACCGCTGGCGGCGTGGCAATGTTCACTATGGCCACGCTGCTGGTGACAGCGCCGCCGGTGTTGGTGACGGCGACCGTATAGTTGCCACTATTGCCGTTGGTAACAGCGGTCAGTGTCAGCGTGTTCGTGAGAACGCCGGCATAAACGCCGCCGTTGGCGAGATTGGCGCCATTCTTCCGCCACTGGTAGGAAATGGGCGGTGTGCCGGTGACCGTGACACTGATGGCAGAACTCTGCCCGGCCAACAGCGACAAGGCTGAGGGCGGATTGACGGTAAAGCCGGGCGGCGAAGCTGAACTGACGACGCTCAAGGCGACCGCGCTGCTGGTGACGCTGCCCCAGAAATTAGTTGCCACCACGGTGTAATTGCCGTTGTTGGCGGAGGACACATTATTCAAGGTCAGCGAGGCATTGACCGCGTTATTGGTATAGGTAATGAGACTAACCGGACCGCACACATAGTTTTGGGAGGCGATCAGCGTGCCATTCTGATACCAGAAGACGCAGGGATCCACGTTATTCGTCGAATAGGTGGCACCCACTCCACCCGTAGTATAAACATTTAATGTGCCGCCCACTGCGATGGTGAATGTGACGTTGGAACTGGCATTGACATTGGTTGATGCCGGCAGCGAGTTGGTGAAAATAGGCAGATAACCAAATGCCCAGTAGGAATCATACCACTGCCCGGCGCTCACCTGAAAGTTATAAACATTGGTGCCGGAAGGCGGTATCACCTGACCAATATAAGATCCGGCTGAATTGGTCAGACTATTGGTGAAGATCACCGAATAATCGCCTCCCTTGAGCGGTGTCAACTGCGCTGCCGTAATGGGCAGCGTATTGCTAGGACTGATGGAAACACCCGAACCGTTGTAATACCAGTTGTAGTTGTTGGTAATCCCGGCGGAGTTGGTAACATAACTATAAATGGACAGTGCCACCCCGGCTGGGGCGAAATTGGTATAGTTCAATGCGGAAAAATTGGTGCCACCTGAGATACAAGTTGAGAGAATACAGGTCGCGCTTGGCAAACCCGTTAGAATGGTTTTACCGACATCCAAGCTATTGGAGGCGGTCAGCGTGTAAGTGCCGGCATTGGTCAGTTGCACATTGGTGAGGTGCAAGACGGAGCTGTTTTGTCCAGCTATTGGGGTGAGTCCCTGCCACCACTGATATTTGGGGATGGGGTTACCGGAAGCCCCACCGCTCAAATCCACATCCGTGCCCACTTGCGCGATCTGATTTTGTGGCGCCGCCGTAAAAGTAGATTCCTGTGACGCGCCTCCAATGGGGTTCACCAGCAGTTTCAAGGTTTGGCTGTAACTATAACCGCTGCCACAACTACTCGCTTTATACACTTTGGCAACGAAATTGATGGCGTTGGTTGAGGTTGGGGTGCCGTTGATAGTGATTGAGTGAGCACCATCATAGGCCACCGTCAGGCCATTGGTCACGATACTGCCGCCCGCAAGGCAATTGCCATTGCAAGACGCGGAGTTGACGCTGCTGGAATGGCCCGAATAGGAAATGACGCCGCTGTAGGGTGACCCCATGGTGGCATTGGCCGGCGAAAGCGCCATACTGGAGGCTTGAGAGACGGCATCGAAACCGAGCAGCGCCGTCGCGCCCACGCCGATTTTGAGGATGAAGCCCCAGGCGGAAGGCGCGAGGCCTTGCGTGGGCAGAATGGAACGCATCAAGGGTGCGAGCTGCAACATGGCTGCCAAAAGCAGCGATAATATTTGGATGAATCTATTTTTCATGGTTGGTTGGTTTGTGGGTTTAAATAAATATGAGGCGACAGGATTTTGGTTGATTTATTTGGGAGACAAAACGAGATACGTCGGCAGGCCGACGATGTTAAAATGATCGAGCAATGGCTTGGCTGGTTTGGCATTCGGTTGTTCCGCAGCATAACGCACGGCGATGAAATTTTCCAGATGCTTTTTGACTTGCGCCTGATTGAACACCGTTTCGTCCATGGCCGAACAGTCCTTGCACCAGCTCGCGTGAAAATCCACGAACAGCGGCCGGCCGGTCGTGCGCGCCTGTTGCAAGGCGGCCAACAATTCCTGATCGGATTCGCCAGACGAAGCTGTCCCACTGCCGGCACCGGCATTGGCGATAAGGCCGCCGGAATGCTGGTGCGCATGCCAGGCCAGATTCGTGTAATAAAGTGCGAACGCAAGAATCATGATGCCGAAGCCATATTTCACATATTTCATCCATTTGCCCGGCTTGGGCATGAACGTCAGCCCGGCGCCGGCAAACGGCCACGGCAAGGCCATGCCCACGCCCAAAAGAAACGGCAACATCAGTCCGGCCACCGTGCCTTTGGCGTATAAATTGGTGGCCAGCAGAACCACGGAAATCACCACCGGCGCCACGCACGCGCCGGCCAGCAGCGCCGACATTACGCCCATGGATAACACCACGGCTTGTTGCGCCAGCGCGCCTTTGTCCGCCCCGCCCGCTGGTCCGGCGCTGCTGAAACGGGACAAGTCAATGTTCACCACGTCGAACATGCCCAGCGCCATCACGACGAAAACGAGTGCGATGACCGCGTTGAACCACATGTTGGAATTCAGCGTGCCGAATTTGGAACCGGTCAGCACCACCACCAACCCCAGCGTGCCATAGGCCAGCGCCATGCCAAAACCGTAGATCGAGCCGTTGCGAAAGCCGTCCATCCGCGACTTGGCAGCGCGGCCGGCCCCGATGATGGCGAGGTTGATCGGAATCATCGGCAGAATGCAAGGAGTGAAGTTCAGCAGAAAACCGCCGGCGATGATCAACAGCAGCGTGGCCGCCAATCCCATTTTTTGAAATTTTTCCAACGGATCCGCCGCGCCTTGACCCGTCAGCGATTTATCCAAAAACGAACCGAATTCCGTGGGACTCAAATAGCCGGTCTGCTGGCTCTTCACCGTAAAACCGGTAAATGCCGCCGCCCAATCCGTCCCGGTGGCGGTCGTCCCGGCAGTCGGCGTAGAGTCGGGCGTGGCCAGATTGGCTTCGGCATAAGTTCCATCGGCCTTCAGGGCGAAAATCCGTTGTTCGGGAAAATAGCATTCGCCGTTGGTGCAGCCTTGGAATTTCACCGTGAGCTGGTGATCCGGCAAGTCGGCCGGGTTCAACACCGCCGTGAAATCACGCGGATAAACCGGATTGGTTTTGCCGGTGACTTGATTCACTTCCAATTCCGGCTCGGGTATCTGCACCGGATGCACATCCGTGCCATCGGTGGTGCGAAAATGCAGCCGGTCCACGTTGATGACGCAATTCGACGGCACCGTGAAATCCACCCGCAGGACATTAGAGCCGCCACCATTGCCGGCCGCCACCGCAATGCCGAACGGACTGCGCGTCGGCAAATCGGCGGCGCACGTCGCGAACGGCGAGCACACCGCCGCAGCGACCCAAAGCAAAGTTAAAAACTGGCGAAGAAAAATGGGGCGGCTAAAATTCATTGGCTTATCATCGGGGTAAGTTACCCGCATTGTTGAGAAGGTTGCGGATGATGCGATCTTCCACAATGCTGGAAAATCCGGTTTGCACTAAATACCAAATCTCGGGAAGATTCTTCGGGAAGCCCCACTCTTTAGGCGCATTGGCATGTGCTCCGACAAGTTGAACCGCACATAAAACGCCCAGCCGGCAACCCAGCACATCCAAGGGACAAGCCGAGATGTGATGCGTATACTGTTTTAATTCGTCATCCACTTTATGGACCAAGTATTTGTCGCTGACCATGCCACGGTCGGTGTAAATGGAGTCTTCCTTGAATACTTTGGCCATAACCCCGTCGTTCAATGAATGGCGGACCTTTAGTTCCAGATGGGAGGCGTCCGGACCGGTATTAACCGACATGACGAGTTCTTGTTTTTGATGTTCGGCAATCCAAACACTTCCCTCGCTGGCCGACATGGTTAAAAACGCTTTGCGCAAATAATCCCAATCTCGCGCGTCGAGCAGTGAGCGAAAATCCTCCGCCGAACAATTATTAAGCACCTTCCGGGCTTGTTCGATCAACTCAGCATACCGGTCTGGTGAGCGGGGAGTGGTCGCCGTGTTTTCCATATCAAATTATATCGGGTGCTGACAAAACGCGGGAAAAGAAGTTGGTTAATTGCAACCGCAGCCGCCGCCACCGACACCTTTGCCGCCGGAGGCCATTTCGCGGGAAAAAAAGATATGGTCCGAGAGGCCTTCGCTCATGGGATCACGGTCACCGCGCATGGTGTAATCCGCCAGCGTTTTGCGCTGCCACGGCTTCACCGTGTCGCAGCCGGTAAGCGAACCGATCACCACGGCCAACGCAGTCAAAAGCACAATTTGTTTCAGGCGCATAAAATTATTTTTTCAGGAGCGATTCGATCTGCTGCTCGTATTCCTTGCGGGTGGTTTCCCCGTGAAAACCCGTGTGCGTGAAACGCACTTTGCCCGTGTCATCCAGCACAAAGGAACTCGGCATGGTCTGGATGCCCGCCACCGCCACCAGTTTCTGCTTGGCGTCGCGCACCACGGTGAAACCGGCGGTGTTCGCCTTTAGAAAATCCTGCATGTCGGATTTTTCTTCATCTTCATTGACGGCAATGATGACCACTCCTTTGTCGGCGTATTTTTTTTGCAGATCGTTCATCGCGGGAAACGATTCCTTGCACGGCCCGCACCAGGACGCCCAGAAATCCACGATCACCACTTTGCCCTTGAGCGTGTCCGGCAATTTTCCTTCCAGACTGAACCCGCCCAGGTCGGGAAAGGCGTCATCTACTTTCAACGCGGCGCGGCCGGTGAAAAATGTTCCGGCGAGCAATGTCGTCACGGCAAGAGTTTTAAGCAGGGATGTATTCATGGAATTTATGCGAATAGAGTTTGGTGGATTCGGTGGTCACGGCCCCGGCCGCGCCGGGATGGAGTTCAATGAGTTGTAATCCTTCTTTTGCGCCGAGAATGCAAACGCTGGTCGAAAGTAGTCCGGCAATGGTGCAGCTTGGCGCGATGACCGACACGGCGCGACAATCGTTGAACGCCGGATAACCGGTGCGCGGATCGAGGATGTGCCCGTAGCGCCGCCCGTTGATCGTAAAATTACGAAGATAATCGCCCGAGGTGGCAACGGCGTGATCGGTCAACGCCACGCCCGCCCAGCATTTGCCGGGACTCGTCGCGTCGTCGAGGCCGATCCACCAGAATTTTTTCTCCGGTGCCTGGCCGCGCACGCGGACGTCCTGGCCAAAATCCACCAGCACATTCGGAATGCCGCGTTGGATGGCCAGATTCATCACACAGTCCACGGCGTATTCCTTGCCGATGCCGCCGAGATCGAGCGCCATGCCGCGTTGCGGCAGAAAAATGCCGCCCGGCTTGCGCTGGACTTTTTTCCAGCCGACCAGATCGAGCGCGGCGCGAATGGCCGGCTCTGCAGGCAGCACCGGCGGTTGCGCTTTCCAGTTCCACAATTTGATGAGCGGCAAGGCTGTCGGGTCAAACGAGCCGCGCGTGAAAAAATAAAGTTCGTGGCACAGGCTGAACAGCCGGTCGGTATCCGGGTCGGTTTCCACCCAGTGTTCACCGGCGGCGGCATTGATGCGACCGATCAAACTGTCGGGGATGAACCGAGAGTAGCGCGCCTCAAATTGCGCTACCCAGGCGATGACCTCACGCTGAAAATCACGGGCCACCTCGGCAGAAACGCCATGACAGTTCACCTGGCAATGCGTGCTCATGGCCCGGAATGCCAGTTTGTAGAACCCGCGTTCCATCGAGCTTTGCGCCGAGTGCGAGACGCGGGCAAAAACATCGCCCGCCGCCAGCGGTGCGTTACTGATGACGCTTCCCACATTCGACGGGATGGGCGTCAGTTCAGCTACGGCTGAGTTGGTGGGCTGGCTGGGCATTGTTATTAAAACCACATCCGGAGACCGGCGCTATAAACATCGGCGGAAGGATAGGCGCTTTGTGAAGTGGCCCCGTCCAATCCTTGCATGACATAACGCATATAACTGGCATCCAGCGACCAGTGTTTCTGAAAGCGCCAGGTAATGGTGACTCCGGTGGATAAACTTTCCATTTCCGACAACCGGTAATCCGAGGTGAAAAAGGACGGCAGATTGTTGGCGTCCGGAACCATGATGTAATAAAAGTCCGCCGCGTTCTGGACGTAGTAACGGAACTTGGGCGAGATGACCAGGGTCTTGCCAATCTTCTGGTGCCAGTCCAGTTCGGCGGTATGGGCAAAAATTCCGTAAGAATCATGAAAAAAACGGTAGCTCAACTCAAAACTACCGTTGAGGGGTGTCACAAACTGGGTCCAGGAAGTGTAAAAAATCTGGCTGTCACGATGCTTTGGCCGCTGTTCGTAAATGAGTCCTTCGCCGCCACCATCCGGCGAGTCTTGCAACAGATTGGCCGCCATGACGGAACGGTAAGGATCCGCTAAAAAGCCGTGCTCAAAGCTAAGCGAGGCATCCACGGTCAGATATGCCTTGGGACCGAACAACTGCACCAGGCCGACAAAAACATTGTCCGTCATTTTCGAATACCAGTTGCCAGTGTTCAGATGATCCCAAACGGTGTCGCCGTTATGCGCCCAACCGGCGCTCAACGTGGTGTTCTTGTCGTTCAAGGACAGGGAATAATTGAGCGCCCCGCCAATCGAGATGTAATCACTCTCGCAGCTATACGCAAACGAAGGTGTGATTTGATGCCGGCCAAAGGTCATGGGCAGTTCGAGCGAAAAGGCATTCCGATGGTCGTGCATCGGCGTAAGCGGAACCTTGTTGCTGTGGTAGGACGGATTATTGGTCAAGGCCGCATAAGCCTGCGTGGCGGCAGCGGTGGCCGGCCCTCGCGCCGTCGTCGCCGCCGCATTGGTCCACTGCTGATAGGTAATTTGTTGGGTATTGTAGAAAGCACTTAAATTAGCCAGGGCTTGGGCGTAGGCCGGCTGGTAAGCCGCCTGAAAATAATCATTGTAAGTCTTGTAGTTCCACGATGCCGGCGCCGCCGCCCCCGTGGGGGTCGCCCCAGTGATGGCATCCACCACGATCTCGCCGCTGACACGAATATTATCTTTCAGGCCGACATTAAACGACCACACATCGGTGCTGACGCTAATGCGATTGTCGTTCTCCTCGTAATAGGACTTGCGATAGCCCACTTCGTTTTCCTCCCCAAACACTCGGCCCACCCGCAGCAGCGGCAAAGTCATCGCCACGGTCACCGCAATCAGCCGAGTCCGACGGGGAGCTCGACAAACCTTCGCCGCAGTCAAAGAGCCACCGGGGGCGGTCAATCCATCGTGGTTCAAAGGAAATGGCGTTGGACGAAAATCATGTTTAGCTGGCATTGTGGCAAAGAGTAGCAGGCGTTTATTTTTTTAAAACCCAACATTTGTTCTGGTCGGGGTTGTTTTTTTACCGGTCATGTTATAAGCAATGGTCGTGCCATGTTCCAGTTAATATATAATAACAAATCGGACGAGACGAAAAAATAACATGTTAGGACTATGAAATATATTGCGACGAGGTTCATTTGATAATTATTCCTGCGCGACTAACATTCATCAGCAGCATATATCTTTCGATTTTTCCGAGATTTGGGTTTATATACAATCATGCGCTTTTGCGCTTTGAAACCGGCCACCTATTTTTGGGAATCTTTTATCAGTGCCTCGGCCTCGTGCAAATGAATCCGGGCGGCGAGCCAGTAGAACCAAAGATTTTGCCGGCCCTTGGCCTTTTCAAAGCCGGCAGTGATGGCATCCTCAATGAGCTTTCGACAGGCCGCCACCTCGGCGGATGCATATTCCGCGTCGCCAAGTTTTTCTCGGCTCATGGCGAGCACCAGCCGGACATTCACATCCCGCGATTGCACGCCCTGATGGTAGGTCAATGCCCGAGTGCACCACGCTGCCGCCTGCTCATAATTATTTTTACGATATGCCAGCAACGCCAGCGAGTAACAATAATTTTCGGCGTTCACCGCCGACATCTTGACCGTGCCCGCTTCAAGGGTGTTTTGCGCGAGCGCACCGAATTCATCCAGGACTGGCAGCCAGCCGGCCTCCGCCGGCGTTAATTGGCAATAATTCAGCACCCTTTGGGCTGCTGCTGGATCATCGGTGCCCGACTCCCGCTTAACCAGCTGCCGGCGGCAACGGTCATAGTCAGCCAACTTGCCTTGATCCACCAGCAAGACGAAATAACGCTGGTCGTCCAGCGAAGCGCCAATCTGCTCCGCTTCATCAATCTCGAAAAGCTTGGCGAAATATTCGAGGGCTTGCGGCCAGCGGCCATTGGCGACGTGCCAGTCGCCGAGATCGCGGAATAATGCGGCGTGATCCGAACCAACCTTATAGGACTTTAGTTCGCCCAGCAGCGTGTCCGCCTCCTCGCGCTCGCCGCTCTCAAAAGCCTCTTCAGCCTTGATGAATTTTTGTTCCACCAATGCGGTCTCCTGCAACCTCAAGGTTTCCTTTAACAAGCTACTTTGCTGCTGTTCGGCCTCGATGGCGCGCCGGCGCGCTTCGCGCTCGCGCAGGAAGAGCCAGCTGGAAATCACCGTGCTCGCCACCAGCGCCAAAACCACCAAAGCCGAGGCGACAAAAGCCATCTGGTTCCGGCGCACCAATTTTTGCACCCGGTAAATGCGGCTGGGGGGGCGGGCGGAAACCGGTTCGCAACCCAGATAATGCTGCACGTCCAGCGCTAGCTCACTCACGGTTTCATACCGGCGGCGACGGTCTTTCTCCAACGCCTTCATGACGATCCAATCAAGGTCGCCGCGCAACTCCGACCGCAGCCGGGGAACTTCCATGTGCCGCTGCTGGGCGGTCGCGGTCTGTTCGGCTGGGGAAAGGGAGTCAATTTTTGTCGAAGGCTTGAGCGGCTCCCGATCCCGCAACGTCCGGAGCATTTCATCCCAGCCGGCGGCAAGCAGTTCGTCCTGGTTAAAGGGCGTTTTGCCGGTGAGCATTTCGTAAAGCAGGACGCCGAGGCTGTAAATATCACTGCGTGTGTCCACATCCATGCTGCTCAATTGCGCCTGCTCGGGACTCATATAGGCAGGCGTGCCGATGAACAACCCGTGCAGGGTGAACAAGGTTTTGTCCGTGAGCTTATCTTCCAGCGCCTTCGCGATGCCGAAATCAATCACTTTAGGTGCCGGCTCACCGTCGAGTTGGGTGACGAGAATGTTGGAGGGCTTGATGTCGCGGTGGATGATGCCTTTCTGGTGCGCGTGCTGGATCGCGTGGCAGACCTGGATGAACAGTTCCAGCCGCTGCCGCGTGCTCAGGCGGTTGGTGTCGCAAAATTCCGTGAGGCGGACGCCGCTCACCAATTCCATCACAAAAAATGGCCGGCCGTTTTGGGTCGCGCCGGCGTCCAGCACCCGCGCGATGTTCGGATGATCCATCAACGCCAGCGCCTGCCGCTCCGCTTCAAACCGGGCGACCACGTTTTTCGTATCCATCCCCAGCTTGATGATTTTCAGCGCCACCCGGCGGCGCACCGGCGACTCCTGTTCCGCCATGAATACCACCCCGCAACCGCCCTCGCCGATTTTTTGGAGCAACTTGAATGGCCCAATCCTGGAGCCGATCAAATCCTCGGCGTTCGCGCCGCCCGTCTCATTGCCCGGCGTGAGTTCCTTCACCGAACCTGCCACCGCCGCCGCGCAGTCGGAGAAAAATTTTTGGGCCTGCCCGTGCGCGGCGAGCAGCGCCTCAATGCGTTCACGAAGTTGCGGTTGGTCCGCACAGGCGCGGTCCAGCATGGCCTTGCGCTCGGTTGCGTCCGTGATTTCCAGCGCCGTGTCAAATATGTCCCGCTCGGCGGCTGTCATAATGGTTCTTTCTTTAACAATGCGCCGTCAGGTGTGGATTTCGGCCATGCGCCGGAAAAAAATCAGTCAATGGTGTTTGGTGATATAGTCAAACAACCACGCCTTGGCGTAGTTCCATTGCCGACGCACGGTCCGGTCGCTGCTGCCAAGCATCGGCACTAACTCCTCATTGGTCAGCCCGCCAAAAAATTTCAAGGTGACCACTTGGGCAGCCTCGGGGTCTTCCGCTTTCAATTGTTCCAGCGCCTCATTCAACAGCAAAATTTTTTCATCGGGCAGCGCCGCAGCGGCGTCCAAATTTTCCAGATCAATCTGTTCCTGCCCGCCGCCGTGCTTGAGTCGCGCCTTGCGCCGCGCCCGTTCAATCAAGATTCGGCGCATCGCTTCGGCAGCGGCACCGAAAAAGTGCGCGCGGTTTTCCCAGGTCCGCGAGCCGTCATCCACCAACCGCACCCATGCTTCATGCACCAGTGCGGTGGGCTGCAAAGTGTGGCCGGCCGATTCGCGCGCCATCCGGGCCGTGGCTAGCCGGCGCAATTCCTCGTAAACCAGGGGCAGCAATTCCTCGGAGGCCTGTCGCTCACCGCGACCCACCGCCTGCAAAATCAAGGTCACGTTGTTCATGGAAATGGGTGAATCATATTGGCAAGAGCCAGTCATTGCGAGTTTCTTGTGGTGACAATATGATGACGGCACAGCGGGAAACTGTGCCGCCGGAAAATGGAAAGGTAGTTCCCCGGTTGGCTTCCTTTACGGAAAAACGAGCCGGTAAAACTGCATAAGGCCACCCATATCCGACGGTTGGAAGTTCACCGTTCCGGAGTTTCCGGTATTATTTGTAAATACTGGCAGCCATGCCGGTGAGGCAAGATTGGTTGAAGCCTGCACGATGTAAGTCAGACCGGTGATGGAACTGGCGTTCAACTGCAGTTGACCGGGCATGACGAAACTCACCGTCACCGCCGGGGCCGCCGCGACCGCCAGCGTGGCGACGCTGCTGGTCACCATCCCGTATCCATTGCTCACCACCACATCAAAAGGTCCGATATTTAAGGACGAAACATTGGTCAAGCCCAACACTGGAGCGGTCGCACCAACGATTCCATTGCTGTTGTAAAACCATTGGTAGCCCAACCCGGGCCCGGTGGCCATGACGCTGAAACTGGCGTTCTGGCCGGCCAACACCGATTCGCTGGCGGGCTGCTGTGTGATGACCGGCACCGGATTGGTCACCGTCAGCACCGCCACCACGCTGGTGACCGACCCGAGATAATTGGTCACCACCACATCGAAATTCCCCGCATCGCCCAAGCCAACACCGGTGATTGAATAGTTTGTCCCGGTTGCTCCCGTCAAGGGTGCGCCGCCCTTGCGCCACTGATAAGCGAACGGCGCGGTTCCACCGGCCACAACGCTGAAACTAGCAATACCGCCAACCACCACGATCTGACTTTGCGGCGGCTGCGCGATGCTTGGCGGGGCGAGTGGCGTGAAGATGCCGGCGGCACTGATGGTATCATTCGCTGATAGCACATTGAAATTCATATAGTCCGGCGTGGTCAGCCAGATCACCGGTTCCGTAGCGGTGTATGGCCCATTGTTGGTCTGGGCGAAAATATAATATACCGGTGAAGTGCCCGGACTCACGTTAATGGTATAAAGACTGTTACCGCTGTTATCATTAAAGACTTGTTCTGCCATCGCTCCTTCCAAATTCCAGTTGGTCACGGATACCGACAAATCCGCTGACGACCAGACCGAAAGGCCGGCCCCGCTGCGGTTTGTGAGGGTGAGGTTTTCCCCGCTGAAAAATCCCGGCCCCGCATCGTAGGCCGTCAGAAATTGATTGGTAACCATGACGCTGATGGTGAGGCTGACTGAATTATAACTGTTTGTATCCGTCGGCGTAAATGTCACCGACTGGCCGGTGGTTCCTCCCGCCGGCAAGGTGTTCGGCGAGGTGAATGCAAAGCTTCCAGGAACTGAAGCCGAGCCTCCGCTCAAGGTGGAATTAGTCAGCCTCTGACCAAAGCTCAAAGGACTTGCGGCTGGAACGGCGGAAATGGTCGGCGTCACCCGGGGAACGTAAATACTCAAGTTAGAGCTGCCAACACATAGCGTGGCGCTGCTATCTGTCGCGGTGACGGTGAAAGTGAAAGTGCCGGCATTGGTGGGCGTGCCGGCGAGCACTCCGCTGGAATTGTCGAGGGTAAAGCCCGGCGGCAAACTTCCGCCGCCAATTCCAAAGGCATAAGGCGCCATGGCACCACTCGCACTGATAGTTTGACTGTAAGCCACACCCAAAGTTCCATTGGGCAACGAAGCGGAGACAACCGGCAACGGGTTGATGGTCACCGCCTGAGTAGCCGAAGCGGTGCAGCCATTAAAATCAGCCACGGTCACGCTGTAGGTGGCCGAGGCCGAAGCAATATAGTTAGCATTGGTGCCGGTCGCAATGGCCACATTATTTGAATACCATTGATAAAAAGTGCCGCCAGGCGTCGCTGACAAACTCAAATTACCGCAACCGATGGTATTGGTCGGCGAAATAGCGGCGAATGTTGCCGGTGGAGCTGCAATGGCGGTCAAACTGACATCGTCAATACGCATGCGAATCGTTGATCCAGCCAGTCCAGGCGTGCTGAACCGGATGGTTACGCTCGGCTGATTGTTGAAAGCCGATCCCAGGCTGAAAGGCCCCTGCACCGTCACCGCTGTTGAAATTGCGATGTTGGCATATGGAATATTTGTTATCGTGGTCCACGTTGTGCCATTGCTGCTGGCTTCCACCAGGATGTTGCCGGCGGTGGTGGATGAATTGTGATTGGCTGCGAAGCTCAATTGCAAACCGGTATCCCCGCTGGCATTCACCGTTGGCGTGGTTATGTAATCTGTATTAGCGGCAGTAACACCGGCATAATAACCGGCGCTTCCGCCAGGATAGACCATGGGAGTGGTGTTGACGATCGTCCATGCCGGCCCCAAAATCCAGCCCGCCGGCGTGGTGCTGTTTGAAAATGTTTGATAAATGAGGGAGGAACTGCCGGCCGCAATTGAAAAGTAATTTACCGTTAGATTGGCCGCACCCGATGTGACCACGGAACAGCCGCTGCCGTCATCTACAATGCAGGCGTAAGTTCCGGCGTCCGCGCTTGCAGCCGTAGTAATTCCATAACTGCTACTGGTGGCCCCGCTGAGGTTTGTCCCATTCTTAGTCCACTGGTAAAGGTAGCTGCCGGAACCGCCGCTGGCTGTTACTGAGAAAGAAGCGGACGATCCGAGACAAGTTGCCTGACTTGAAGGTGTGGTAACAATCAGGGCATTACTTGTGGTCAAGCTGGCGGCCGAAGAACTGGCACTGGTGCCCACGAGGTTGTAAGCCCGAACCCGGTAATAGTAAGCCGTGTTCGTGTTGACGCCAGAAACCGCCACCGTCGTGTTATTGGAGACATCCAAATTATTATAGCCAGACAGGAAAGAACTGAAACCGCTGTCCGTGGCGATATCGAGCTGGTAGCCCGTCGCTCCGGTCAGGGCACTCCAATTTGCGATAAAACTGCAACGGGTTACACTGCTGGCAACATTGACGGTCGGGGCCCCCAAGATTGTAGTCAGGGTAATCGTCGAAGAATTGGTGCTGGTGCCATTGAGGTTATAGGCTCGA
This sequence comes from uncultured Verrucomicrobia subdivision 3 bacterium, assembly GCA_903884535.1. Classification (GTDB taxonomy): domain Bacteria; phylum Verrucomicrobiota; class Verrucomicrobiia; order Limisphaerales; family UBA11358; genus UBA11358. The sequence goes on along the minus strand of CAISEZ010000031.1, from coordinate 14,473 downwards.
ACCCGGTAGTAATAAGCCGTGTTCGGATTCAGATTGGTCACTGCCAAGGCCACGACATTACCCACATCCAGATTAGTGTAACCCGACACGAGCGAAGCGAAGCCGCTGTCGGTGGCTACATCCAGCAGGTAACCCGCGGCACCGGTGGAAAAAATCCAGTTGGCTGTAAAACCGCTGGCAGTAATCGCGGTCGCCGCCGTCGCCACCGGCGCAGCCGGTGGCAGTGCCGCCGCCGCCGTGGTGCCCGCAGCGGCAGGACTAAAGCTGGTGGCAACCCCCGCCCCATTTTTTGCAATTACCTGAAACGTGTAGCTCGTGCTGGGACTCAACGCATTGATGGTTTGCGGCGCTCCGGCCGGATTCCAAGTGCTCGCAGTTTGATAGACTGCGATCGCGCCCAAGGCACCATTGGCTTGAACATAGTAGCCGGAATTTGTTTCCTGAATGGCATAGACGGTGGCTGAAGGATTGCCATCGCCGGTGCCAAGGGTCACGTTCAGGCTGCTGGTCGTGGCCCCATTCACCGTCGGCGTTGTGGGGACGTTGGCCAGCGTATAAAAACTGACATCCGCCGTGCCGAGCGCCAAGCCCACCGCGTTGGTGGCATAAGCCCGGTAATAATAAATTGTGTTCACAGTTAAGCCGGTCAAACTATTGGAAATGGCGGCGGGGTATGAGCCAAGATCGGATGTTCCCAACTGAACTTGCGTGCTGCTCAGGCTGACACCGGAAGTGCTACTCCAGTAAAATCCGTAGCCGGTCAATGCCGTTCCGCCATTGCCGGTGACTGAACCGTTAATCGTTGCCGAAGTTGTCGTCAGAATGGTAGCTGCCAAGGTGGTCACCGAAGGCGAAGTGGTGGTGATTGTCACCTGAACTTCGCCCGAATAACCGTTCCCACCGGGAAATTTCGATGCCGCCGCATGCGAGGTGCTGCCACCACCACCACCGCCGGGGCCGGAGGCCGGACTAGCTCCCGACCATTGTATTCCGGTGGCGCTACCATTTCCGCCCGGTCCACCACCGGTTACCGCCGTCGCACCTGTTACCGACGAACTCGCATTGCCAATGGCAGCGCTGCCGCCACTTCCACCGCCGCCACCGCCATTACCTCCACTTCCTGAGCCAGGAACCCCGGTAGCACCCGAACCACCCGAGAAGGTGATTGTGCCCACACAGGAACCAGCTGCCCCACCGGCCCCGCCAACTCCAGTAAAAGTAGCGCTGCCGTTCGTTCCCACACCACCACTGCCACCAACGGCCAATACATTGGTTGTAATGCCGGCATAAAAATATGAATTTCCACCACTGCCGCCGGTGGCAGCGGTTCCGGCTAGATTGGTGGTGCCCACACCGCCACCGCCAACAACAATTGAATAGCTGGTTCCGCCCGTCACCGTCACCATGGAACTGGCATAAGCTCCGCCGCCGCCGCCACCACCGGCAATATAAGGGCTTCCACTGACTTTCGCCGCGCCGCCACCGGCACCGCCGCCACCCCAACACTCCACTTGAACCGCATAATTTCCGGATCCCGGAGCAACCCATGTGTAAGTGCCAGATGAAGTCCAATTGGTGGTGGTCGCTAGAACAGATGGACTACATAATACAAAGGCGCAGAAAAGCCCAATCAATGCGGCTATATGTGTAGAAAACCAATCACGGCTTAAGGATGGAACGCTCATATTTTTTGGGGTTGATTTTTAAAATAACACAAAAACTCAACGCAGCCTACCCCAACAAATGTTCTGGTCGGTGAGGTGCAATTAGCCGCAGGCGTTCACGGGAACATCAGCCGATAGAACAAGCCTGAACCATTTGCCGTGTTGGTTTGATACGTCATCGCCCCGCCGATGCCCGTGTTATTGGTCAGGACAGGCAACCAAACCGGATTCACCAAATTGCTGGCCGACTGCACTACATACGTCAGACCCGTAATGGAATCGGCATTAAACTGGATGCTGCCTGGTGCGGAAACCCCCAGTTTTACTACTGGCGGCAATGCCACATTCAACGTCGCCACGCCGCTGGTAGCCGACCCCGCTGAATTGGTGGCAATTACCACATAAACCCCCGCATTGGTCGTCGAAACCTTGGTCAGACCCAGCAATGGAGCCGTTGCGCCTGAAATGCCGTTGCTATTGAAGAACCATTGATAACCCAGGTTGGAGCCGGTGGCGGTCACACTAAAACTACTGTTTTGACCAGCTAAAACAGACTGGCTCACCGGCGACTGGGTGATAACCGGCGGGGTAGTGAAAATAAAGACCCCATTCGTGTTGATCGGAACATTTGCTCCCGTCACGCTAAAATTCTGATAATCGGGTGTCGTCAACCAAAGCACCGGCTCCGTTGGCGTGAATAGTCCTGTGTTAGTCTGGGCGATAATATAGTAAACTGGCGAGTAAAGTGGATTCACATTTATCGAATAAAGACTTTTTCCACTATTATCATTGTAAACTTGTTCGGCCATGAGTCCTTCCAAAGTCCAGTTCGTAACCGAGACGGATGGATTTGGCGAGGACCAGACACTAAGGCCGGCACCGCTCACATTGGTAACCTCCAGAATTTCCCCGCCAAAGAATCCTTGGCCGGCATCGTAGCCCATCAAAAACTGGTTGGTCGCCGGTGGCGGCGGCGGCGGGGCAACATAGGGCACGGCCCCGGCCCAAGTGGATGCGATCCGGATGTTGTCATAGTTGAAAGTGCCGCTGCCTGCCACTGAGCGATAATAAAAATAGTTAATGTCGCTAAAGGCAGTGGCGCCATTGGTGGTGGCATCCGGCGTCGCCGGCTCATTCGTTAGCACTGGATTCACAAAGAGATCAGCCCGCATAGTGGAAAGATTGTATTTGAAGACCACCAGATTGGTGTTGTTTAGTGTCAGCGGTTTGCCATAAGCATAGATATCACCGGCCGCACCGGCGGAACCGACGCCGATCACATAAGTGGAGTTAGCGTTTGATTTGACTAACATGACAAACGGATCGGTGGTGCGCCCACCCGGAGTTGTAGTGGAGCTCGGCAACAAGCCAATATTATAATAGCCGGCCGTGCCTGGCTGGGACACCGCTTGCATGATCATGGATAAATAAATAATTCCGTTGGTGACCCGATTGTCAAACGGACGATAACAATTGGTCTGGCCTTTGATAGGCGTGACCGTCATCCAGTTTCCGGACGGAACCATGGAAGACAAGCTTGGATAGGTCAAGCCACCGGAAGTGACCGCAAGACCAGTGCAGTTAGTGGGAACATGAGAGGACCACGGGGTCGCTTGCGACAACGGTTCGGTAGGATAGTTGAAAGGTTCTTGCATGTAGGAAATGCCCGCGACGATGGCCAGACTTGCGGTTGCGCTGGTAGCGGAGCCAAACGCATTAGTAATTACCACGGAATATTTGCCGACGTCATTGGTGGTCGGGCTGGCAATGGTGTAGATAGCGCTAACTGCCCCGCTGATCAGGTTGGATCCTTTATACCACTGAAAACTTAACGGAGCGGTGCCCGCCACCGATACAGCGAAACTGGCAGGCAGACCCGAAAGTCCCGCCTGATTTTGCGGCTGGTTTAGGATAACCGGGGCATAATCGACCACGAGATTGGCAGAGATACTGGAGGCACTGCTGCAATCGTTATTCACCAAGCAGGCATAAGTTCCGGCCTGACTTGGCGAGACATTATTGAGAACAAGCGTGGAATTAGTCACCACGGCCCCAGGGATCGGATCCGCGTCATTCTTATGCCAGAAGTATGTGTAGTTACCACCCCCCGTAGGCGTGACAATGAACGTGGCAGTTCCACCCGCCACGACCTCCGCGTTGTTTGGCTGACTACTAAAACCCACCGGAGAACTTGTGCTGACGGTGAGATAGGCATTACTGCTCACTCCTTGACCATAACTATTGGTCACCACCAGATAATAGTTGCCAGAGTTGGCTGGCAACAGATTGTTCAAAGTCAGTATATTTGTCGTAGCCCCACCGATGGTCCCCGCCGGCCCATACCATTGATAACTCAACGGCTGGGTGCCGATGGCGGTGGCGAAGAAAGTGGCCGAGTTACTATCACACGTTGTCTGGGCTCCCGGTTGCGCGCTGATGCTGGGTGGTCCGTTCACGGTCAATACCGCATTGGAACTGATGACCGCATTACAAGTGTTGAACACGACTACCTGATAAGTTCCGGCATCACTATTTCCTGAATTTGCGATTGAATACGTCGCATTGGTTGCGCCATTAATAACTCCATTGGGGCCATACCACTGATAGTTCAACGCCGTGCCAGCGCTCATAGCAACCGAAAATCCGGCTGGATTGCCGGCCGTAACCGTCTGGTTGGCCGGCTGCGTGCCGATGATCGGCGGCGTGGCGGTGTTGACAGCCAGGCTGACACTCGCGCTGGTTGTTACTCCAACGTTGTTGGAAATGACCACATAACAGCTGCCCGCATTGCCCGCCGTGAGACTGGCAATCGTATAGGCAGAAGTGGTGCTGAATGACGGTGTGATGCCCGGAATGAACCATTCATAATACAAGGGCGTGGCCCCGGTGACCACGACGTTAAAGGTCGCTGAACTACCCACGCAGCCAGTCGTATTCTGGGGTTGCTGGGTAATAATTGGCGGGTCATTGGCAACGAGCAGCCATTTGTCAAACCAATCCATTGTTTCCTTGCGCAAATCAATCGTGCCACTCGGACTACTGGAAGGCCAGGTGCCACCCTTGGTGGTGTCATAAATACAAAAGGTGTGCTGCCCGCCCGGAATCGGCGTGAAATAGTAAGGCACTTTGGCCTTGGCTAAGGCATTCGTGAATTCATAGCTCTGACTGATATTTACCGTGCCGTCGGCTGTGCCCTGCGAAATCATCGCAGGCGCGGAACCGGCCCACACGTAATTGATGCCGGAAGAATTGAACAGCGTGGCTGTCGTAGGACTACTATATTGGCCTTGGGCATTGCCGGAAGTCGTTTGATCGGTCGGTCCATACATGTCAAACACGCATTGCACATTCCCCGAATAGGTGCCGGGATTGCCCTGCCCGTCGGTGTCAATATTGATGTTGTTATACTTCGCGTTGCTGTCCGCTATCAGGGTATGCTGACCATTTGTCACGCCGCTCATCATGGCGGCAGCAAATCCCCCGAACGAACCACCGCCTAAGCCGATATGATTAGTGTCAATGCCATAAGTCGCCGCATGGGCGCGCAACCAACGCACCGCCAGCCGCCAGTCGGTCAGATTCTTTGGCCAGACTGCCCCAAGGGCATAATCAACATTGAATGCCACATAGCCATGTGCCGCCAACAACTGGCAGGTCTGAATGGACCGCGTCTCGATCCGTGTTCCGCTCGTGCCGCCGCCGCCATGCACCACCACGACAGCCGGACGACTGGTGCTGTTGGCTGGGACGGTCTTGCCGGTATAATCGGGCAGATAAATATCTCCGATTTCCGAACTGCTGGTCCCGTAGGAAATGTTCGCATTCGTTGTGGCTTTATAAGGAAAATAGCTGGTGGCCACTGCGTCATTGGGCACCGTTCCACCCGGTGTTCCAACCCAAGATTGAGCAAACACTGGGCTGCAGGCTTGGGACACCAAAAACAGCAAACCAAGCAGCGCAAATTTCATTCTCCGGCCAGACGCCGAAAACAAATTAAGAAAAAACTGGAGACGTGTATTCATTTTTTAGCTAGTGAAACTAAATTATAACATCCATTAATTCTGGCAACCCCGACAAACGTTCTGTTGGGGCCTCGGATGATCAGAAGAAATCGTTGGAGGAGCAAAGCAGCGCGCTTTTGAAAGGCCGAGCCGATTGGCTCGAACCGTTCCAAAATTGGATTTTAACCGCTAAAGACGCGGGGGAAATCACGATTTCGGGTTCGCTTCAAGAGAAGCGGATTCTCGCACAAAAAAAGTATTGGGATCGAACCTTGTCCTCGACTGGAAAAAAGCCCGTGGTTCTTACGTCAAATCGTGGTCGGCACTCGCCAAAAATCTTCAAACTGGTGGAATGGTGCATCTCTTTCAATCGGCTCGAACTTTTTTTCAAGGACAATAGCCTCGTTGCGCTTCATTTTGGGCTGTTTTAGGGTATCCCCACCCCTGTCCCCACGGTGGGGATAGGGGATGCTCATGGCCGACCAAAAGCGCGCGGAGATTGGAAAGATCAATCTCCGTCTCCAAACGCTGCTGGACTCATTTTTGGACGGGATTATTGACCGCGAAACCTACGTCGCGGAAAAGTCCAAAGGAATGAGCCAGAAGAAATCTTTGGAGGAGCAAAGCAGCGCGCTTTTGAAAGGCCGAGCCGATTGGCTCGAACCGTTCCAAAATTGGATTTTAACCGCTAAAGACGCGGGTGAAATCGCGATTTCGGGTTCGCTTCAAGAGAAGCGGGTTCTCGCACAAAAAGTGTTTGGCTCGAACCTTGTCCTCGACTGCAAAAAAGCCCGTGGTTCCTGCGTGAAACCGTGGTCTCTCCTGCTTGAAACCAGTCAAACTGGTGGAATGGTGCCCCGGTCCGGACTTGAACCGGAAACCAATTGATTAAGAGTCAACTGCTCTACCATTGAGCTACCGAGGCAAACACATTGAAAACATTGACGATTCTGCGTTTTCAAATTCCACTTTTTTAGCATTGCATACCGCCATTTGATACCGTATGCTTTTGGTGCTTATGACAAACTCATCTGATACCGAAATGGCGGGCGCAAAGCGCACCGATAAACTAACCACCACCAGTCCAGACGGCAAGTGGAAAACATTCCACAAGCACGCTGGTTTAATGCAATACGTCCCTAGCGGCATGTTCTTTGCCCGCGTTAAGGTCGGCAAAATCGTTAAACGAGCCAGCCTTGAGACGGATGTTTTAACCACAGCAAAAGACCGTCTGCGTCTAAAGATAAACGAGCTACGCGAGCCACCAGCGCAGCTAGGGACGTTCACAGAAGCGCGCCTGCGCTATCTTGCCGACATTGACAACGACCATGCGCTTTCACCCGAAACTAAACGCTATTGGCGTTACCGCGTGGACGCGTTGCTGAAATCATGGCCGGAATTGGACAAAAAGAAACTCTCTGACATTAAACAGGATGATTGCCGCAAGTGGGGCAAACGCTTTGCGGAGAAATTTGAATCAACCAATTTCAATAACACACTTGGCGCGCTTCGCAACATTTTGAAAATCGGCGGGCTTGGCCACGATAAAAACCCGGCCATGAATTTGAAACGGCTGGGCGCAAAGCCAAAGGAAATGACATTGCCAGAGCCAGAACAGTTTGAAGCAATCGTCAAAACGGTTGAAACGGCTGGCGCGCGGCAATCAAAAGACTGTGCCAATCTGATTCGGTTTCTCGCGTTTAGCGGTTGCCGAATCAGTGAAGCAAAACAAGTGCTTTGGCAGGACGTGGATTTAGAACGCGGTGAAATCCGCGTGCATAACGCCAAACGCAGCATGACCACCAGCGCGCATGATCTCCGCTATGTTCCAATCATCACGGCAATGCGGGAATTGCTGGAAAAGATGCACCGTGCGGAAAATCCGAATCCGACCGACCGGGTTTGCGTTCTGGGCGAATGTGAAAAATCACTAACTAACGCGTGCGCCAAAGTTGGCGTCGCGCGGATTACGCATCACGACTTGCGGCATTTGTTCGCGACACGCTGCATTGAGGCGGGCGTTGACATTCCAACCGTGTCGCGCTGGCTTGGCCACGTTGACGGCGGCGCGCTGGCAATGAAAGTTTATGGCCACTTGCGGCGCACACATTCGCAACAAGCCGCGCAAAAGGTAACATTCGGCACAACGCCAATTGTGCCGGAAATTGTCGAGCCGAAACAATTAACGGAAACGGCTGGCGAAACGAATTGAACGCGGACTGATTCAAGCGCGCCGCTTAACTGCGGCGCGCTTTTTTGTTTCCTTGTGGTCGGTTGCCGCGTCTGGTGATTTCGGCGCGGCAAATCGAATCCAGCCGCGTTTAATCGCAACGCTGACAACGGCGCGACTCTCGGCTAGAAACGATTCCGTAACGTCACCAAACGATTTTTGAATTTCAGATTTCATTTTTTCTTTCTGGTAACGGGCAGGCGGACAGGCGAGCCAGAAACGGATTTAGCGGCGTCTGATTGTTCCTGGCCTGTCCCTAACGCGGAACCCAACGGCAACGCGGGCGCGACGGATGGCAACGTAATTGCCTCAACGGTGATTGCGGGTGCAAATAGGCGCTTTAACGTGTCGTGCATGATGTTGACACTAACGACGGCTGGCGGCGCAACTTGAACGGGCGGCGAGTCACCGAAACGCTTTTGATCTGTAATTTTAAGCAACGCTAACGCGGCGCGGAAATCAGGATATTTTACGTCAATCCCGTTGGCCGAATTTTCGATGCGGTTGATTAAACTTTCGATTCGGTTGGCGCGGTAAGCTTCCAACAGGTCGGAAAATTTTTGCGTCCGACCGGCGCGGCTTTTCCAATCAAACCAAGTGCGCGGTTTGATTCCCAAACGTCGGCAGGCTTCGCTTTCCGTCAACATCTTGGCAACCAGCTTTGCCATTTCAGCAATGCACGTTGCATCAATCCGGCGGGTTGGCATCGCGCGCGTAACATTATCTAACGCTTGCGCGGTGTCCCTTGTTCCATCCCGCCCCTTTGCATCTGTTTGCGAGGGTAAAAGCGGTTTATTGCCAGCGTTGGTTTCAGCCGTCGCCGCTGGGTTTGCGTGTGGTTTTCGATTCTTTCTAATGGGCAGCTTCATAAATTCATTCAGTTTTGTTACCGTTTAGGCTACTACGCCCCTTATTCATATAAGGGGCTGTAGCCTTGTAGCCTTGAGCTACTGTAGCTCTCAAATAGCGTTGCTGTAGCCTTGTAGCCTTCATGTTGCAAGTGTGTATAAACCAGAGTCTTGCTTGGTAACAACAAGGCTACTCAACCAGTTTTCAATGCGCCGACGCGCGCCGCTAGGTTTTAGGCTGAAGGCTACCGCGAGTAGCTCAACCATTTCCTTGTGCGCGAGCGCTGATTTTCCGGCCTTCGCAAAAACCGTCTCTGCGTCGCGGCGCATGGCCGCAAGTTTGGCGTCACTTTTCGCTTCGGCCTTCGCTTCGGATGGATTCGCAACGCTGACGTGCATCCCCGCGCCGTCATTCCATTGAAAGCATGGGCCGGAATCTTCTGGAATCGGCGCACGTCGGTTTTTATCGGCAAATATGACCGAAACGCCATCGTCATATTTTAGTCGTAAATTTGTTTCTGATTTCCGTTCAAGCTGCGAGCCAAGATGACCGCGTGTTTTGGTTTCGCTGCTTGGGTTGACGTGGATGATATTTAGAATTGGGCAATCAAATTCGATGGCGAGCGCGTGAAGTTCGGTAATGAGGCTGCTAGTCGCCTCTGCGTCATTTACGTCTGGCACGGCGTCGGCAATGCCATCAATAAAAACCGAGTGAATCCCGCCGCATTGCTTCGCAGCCTGTGCGAGCAAAATGCGGATAGATGCACGAACATCGGCGGCGGAAAATCCAGTGAGACAATATGACCGCAACCAAGATGGCGCGGCGGCAACCTTGGCGCGGCGCGTTACTCGGTGAATTCCTTCCCAGTGGTCAAACAGACATTGCTCGGTATCAATATGCACCACGGCAAAGCCGTCTGAATTTTCAGACACGAAGCCAAGACAATCCGCGCCACTCCCCGCAAACGTGCTGGCCATCATCGCGCCGATGGCGGCGGATTTTCCGGCCTTTGGTTGCGCTGAAATGGTCGTGAGATTTCCGGGCGTGCAAATCAGGGTGTTTGCCACCCAAAAACGCGAAACTGGTTTAGCTGGTTTTGATTGTGGCGAATAAATCCGCAAGGCGAGCCGTTGCATCAAATCCGATGACTCGGCTTGGATGCTTTGAAGTTCATCATAGGCAATTTTGATAAAATCACCCGCCTTGTCTGGTGATTTTTCAAGCCACTTTAGAAGCTCTGTGGCCGCAAAAATTGCCTTCTCAATCAAAGCACCATTGCCGACGGTCACGGCTGGCGTTTTTCTTGTCGGTAATTTCATGCAACCTCCGCGTTCTGGACATTTACATTTGGCAATGCCCCTTTTTTAATACTGCCAGTGTCCGCATGATCTTTGTGTGTGCCAAGACGTAGGTGCGAAGGATTACAGCACCGCCGATTTCCACATTTCAAAATGACTCGTTTTCCATCCGGCACGGCGCATTGATGTTCAAACATCCATGCGAGGCGGTGACACAAAAATGGTTTTGAGCCGATGCAAAACTGCCCATAGCCTTGCGCCGTTACTCCAGCGCGCCACGCCCAGCAATCATCATGCTGGCGTTTGTCCACTCGTCGCCAAAATCGCCATGTTGTGAACTCGTTAAAATTGTGTTTGAGCGAATTAGCATCAGTGAGAACTAGATTTTCGCCTTCTGGCGTGTTAGCCTTTTCCATTGTTTAGTTTTTTCGGCGTGATGTTTTTGCAGGCGTCACGCCGATTTTTCGTTTAGTTGTCAGGCAAATCTTTTTGAACCGGCGTGCGGTGCGCGGCGTGCCAAATAATTTCGCCGTCTGGAAAGGCTGTTAAAACATGACGCGGTTTGCCGTTTGTTGGGCGCGTGTCCAATTCAATAGAATTCAACTGCGGCGGAATAATTTCGCGCGCCTGCATTTCACAAATAAATTTATGACGATTCATTTAATTGCTTTTTGGGCTGTCATTAACAATTTCAAAAGGCGAGGGCGGCAAAGTCTCGCCGGGCGCTAAATTAAACATGCGACGGACGGCGTCGGTAGTGACATGGGCAGGACGCGCATAAATTTCTTCCGGTTGTGCCGGTATAAATTCGGCTTCGGCCATCTTTTTGAGTTTCGGCAATTTTTTAATGTCAGCCGCGTTTGCCCGCTTAAAATCCGCCAAATTTTTTCCAGCAATTCCGACAATAATTTTTTCCAATTCAATTTTGATGGCTTGTGCGTTGGCCTTCAAAGCCTCATGCGCGGCCATTTCTTCCGCTAGACTACGCAGGGGAACTCCGCGAATGATGTTGTTTGCGTATTCGGTCGGTGATGGATTTATGCAAGCCTTGTCCACGTTCGCGCAAATAGCTGCAAAGCTTGCATGGGCGGCTGGAATCGCATCCATCAAACGAGCCAGCGTTATTGCGATACATTTTAAGCGTTCTCGTTCTTGGCGTTCATTTTCAATTTTTTGAATTTGTTCGTTTGCTAGCTGTTCTTCTGATTTGAAAAGATTGGCGATGCAGTTTTTATGTAAAAGAGTCATAATTTTTTGTTTTTTCATTCGCAGGTGGCAAATCGTTGCAGCTCGTTTTCGCTGATAAGAATTTTGCGAAATCCGCCAATCTTTTTGATGCGTCGCTGCCGAATCAGCTTTCTTAAAGAAACGACCGACACAGACAAACGCGCCGCCGCTTCCTTGATGTTATACAGCAACTTCGCCGCGTCACTTGCCACAGGCTTTGAATTTCCCGCTGTGGCGTCGGATTTGATTTCGTGCGTCTTCATGCGCCACACACTAATCTTTCATGTTGCGACGTGCAATAGACGGTGTATTTTAGTAGTGTATAAATACACTATGACAAAGACGCAAAGACAAACTATAAAATCGGTTGCGGAAATAGTGGCGGTTAGAGGTTCGCAGCCGCTCGTTGCCAAAGACATCGGCGCGAGTCTGAACACAGTGAAGTCATGGACGCGAAAGAAAAATCCGTTGAAGGTTTCCCGCGCATTCAAAACAAGAATTCTTGCGGCATACGGGGCAAAGATAGACGACGGAGGCAGGCTTTTTTCAATCGTTAATGGAATGGAGCAGCCATTTACGAAACAAACATTCGAGAGTTGGCGCGATTACTTGTCAAACGCCAAACGTCCGTTTTATTCAGGCAATTCAATTGTCAGCTATTTTGTAGGCCGTGGATGCGACTCCATTAGTAGAATTTTTTGGGCAGCATCCGAAAAGGATAATGGCCGGTCGGACAAATTTTTCGCAATTGTAGAGTCTTTCAACCAATGGGCGGAAAGCACAATTAAGGATTTCAAACTCTCAAAATCAAATCAGTTTCATTCTCGGTATCAACCAATGATGAAAACCGTGATGCCTGAAAAAAACTTGCCGCCGAATTTCGCCGCTAACTTTGTCATTCAAAAAGGTTCTCCGCGTCACAATGCCCATATTGAGTATTTGAAAACTGCTGCAAAAAAGGGTGATAAAGCCGCCATCGCAAATCTAAAGCAGCATGGTATCGAAGCGGATAAAACGGCTGAAAATATGCAAAGGTGAATTGCACCGCTGGACGGTGATAATCGTTGCTTGGCATTTTGAAAACCGCGCTTGTATCAAACCTGCTTTGGTGCTTGAATCGTCAGCGTCAGTAAAAAATTAGCGAACAGAAAACACACAATAAACAAATTTGCGGCTTCGGCTGCTGTCTGAATCGAAACTGGTAATTTCACAAGCAAGACAGCGTTTGAAGCACGCCCTAATCGGGGCGTGCTGAAAGCGTTCTTGCAAGGCATACCAGTGCCTGATTCAGGGCGTAAGTAAGTGCGCCCTTTTTTATTGGCAGCGACATAGGCTCGCGGGGGGATATTATGAAAACAAAAATAATTGCGGTTTTCGCGGCGGTCATGGCTTCGTTCGGCTGGAAAGCCATCGCGCAGACCTACGACACAAACAACGACACGGTTTCAACATTCGCTGGCAATTCAATTCCGGGTTACATAGACGCACAAGGGGCGTTGGCCGAATTTTCCAGCCCATCTCAAATCGTCTCTGACACTTCGAGTAATCTTTTCGTTTGGGACGGTGGAAATTATCGCATCCGAAAAATTACACAGAACGGAACAGTTTCGACTTTAGTCGGCGGGGGAGGTGATTTTACCGGTTACGGAACAAATGTTTCTCTGTCGGCATATAGTTCCATCGGAACAATGGCGATTGATCGTAATAATACAATTTGGCTTTTGGCTAATTATTTTAGCTACACATTTTTTTTGAACATCCAGACCAACGGGATTGTGAGCATTCAAAATGGCGGTTCAGGGTTGACTAATCTTTCCACTTCAAGCGGCATCTGTTTCGACTCTCAAAACAACCTTTATTATTCGGGCGGAAATAGAATTTGGAAATACATTCCTGCATCAGAAAATTTACAGGTTTATGCTGGGTCTGGCATCAGCGCGCATCTGGACGGAAACGGAATTTATTCTGAATTCAATTCGCCAACAACTTTGGTTTGCGACCAAGCTAACAACATTTATGTTCAAGATGGCAGCTTTGTCCGCAAAATTGACTCATCGCAAAACGTAGCTACCATCACAAACGCATCGGTTGGAAATCTCATGGCCATTGACAATAGCGGCAACATCGTTTGCGTGAACGTCAATTCTATTTCAAAACTGACGGCGACAACCAACGTCCTGATTTATGCCGGAACGACAAGTTATTCACCCGGCACTTACACGAACGGAATTGGCATTCTTGCGCGTTTCAACAACCCGTCCGGCGCGTGCCTATCGCAAGGCTCAATTTTCGTTGCCGACAACGGCAATTATCGTATCAGGCAAATCTCATTTAATCCGCAACCGCAGGTCGTGACCGGCGCAAATCTTGGCATCGGCACTTTTGCGGGCGTCACGATCACCGGCACGGTCGGGCGCACTTATCAAATTCAATCTTCGCCAAACATGGCCACTTGGACGACTCGCGCGACGGTGCTTTTGACTTCAAGCCCGTATCTGTGGATAGACCAAAATCCCATTGCCGGAAATAAATTTTACCAAGCGTTGCTTTTGCCATGAGCAATCCGCCAGACGAAACACCAAACCTTGTTGTCTGCCGTTGCCAGCATTGCGACACCGGGATTGAGTTTGACGCCCGGCAGGATGGAGAAAATGTAGCGTGCCCAAGCTGCGGAGCAGAAACCCTTTTATGCCTGCCACCAATTTCCGCACAAGGAGAAAATGTTTCGCCCCCTCCGCCCACCGCCGAAGAAATTAAGCAAGCGGAAATTGAAAAATTCAAAATCAAAGTAATCATCCACACAAAATCTTTAATGCGAAAGCGGTTGGAAATCGGAAAACCCGTTTTTCTTTTTGACTCCGTTTTTGTGCCGGTGGATTCAGAAATCCTTGACAAGAAATTTGCAGACGGATTTGACGTGGCAACTCTCCGCAAATTTGGATTGCTTGGCTGGGATGTTGTCCAAGCCGTTCCGAAAACAAAGTGCATTGGTTTGGAGAATATGGGAACAGAGACAACAATTTTTGGCTCAATGTGGGCAGGCGGTGTTGGCGGGAATGTCATGGGCGTCCATGTGATAATTAAAAAATCACTTTCGGTTGGCGACATTACCGATGATCCCGCCGATGAGGTCGGCGAATTTATCCGCAACCATATTTGCGATTTTGTGCCGGGATGAATTTTTTACCGGCTGGAATTTTTTTT
>CAISEZ010000030.1 GCA_903884535.1 uncultured Verrucomicrobia subdivision 3 bacterium | reverse complement strand
CTCGCGGACGGTTTGAAATTTTTGGTGAAGGAAGATTTCACTCCCGCCGGCGTGAAGAAAATTTATTTCTTCCTCGCTCCGGCTGTCTCGGTGATTCCGGCCATGCTCACGGTCGCGGTGATTCCCTTCGGCTCGGTCATCGGTGATCAGAAGATGGTCATCGCGGACTTGAACGTCGGCATCCTCTACACGTTCGGCATCGTCTCGATGGGCGTGTATGGCATCGTGCTGGCGGGCTACGCGGCGAATTCAAAATATCCGTTCCTCGGCGGCGTCCGTTCGAGCGCGCAGATGATTTCGTATGAAATTTCGATGGGCATGTCGGTCATTCCCGTGCTGCTGATCGTCGGCAATTTGAATCTCGGCGCCATCATCGGCTGGCAGGCGACGAACGGTTGGATGGTGATGTATGCGCCGATTTCGTTTGTGATTTTCATGATCGCGTCGTTTGCCGAAACGAACCGCACGCCGTTCGATTTGCCGGAAGCGGAAACCGAACTTGTCGGCGGTTATCACACGGAATACGGCTCGATGAAATTCGCGCTCTTCTTCCTCGCGGAATATTCCAACATGGTTTCCTCCTCGGCGATGATGGTGACTTTGTTCTTCGGCGGCTGGACGCTGCCGTTCTGGGGACTGGATCACGCGGCGACCTCGCTCGGCATGGGCATTGCGCACATTCTGGTCTTCATCGCGAAGATGTTGTTTTTCATGGTCGTTTTCATCTGGGTGCGCTGGATGTTCCCGCGTTTTCGTTATGACCAGTTGATGGATTTGGGCTGGCGACGGTTTCTACCGCTCGCGTTGGTAAACATTTTAATCACAGCCGTGTGGCTGTGGATGAGGAGTTGATATGCCCGTTGTTGTAAATCGCAAAGTCCTGACGTTTTGGGAAAAGCTTTATCTGCCGGCCATTGTCGGCGGATTGAAAGTCACGCTCAAGCACGCCTACAACACGCTGTTTCTCGGCAAGGTCGTGACGATGGAATATCCCGAACAGAAATGGACGCTGCCAACCGGCTATCGCGGCGCGCCGTATCTGGTCAAGGATCAGGACAACAACACGAAATGCGTTTCGTGCCAGCTCTGCGAATTTGTCTGCCCGCCGAAAGCCATTCGCATCACGCCGCCCGGCCAAAACGGCCAGAAAGCCGATCGCACGAACGCCGAGAAAATGCCGGCGGAATTTGAGATCAACATGCTGCGGTGCATCTTTTGTGGCTTCTGCCAGGAAGTCTGTCCGGAAGAAGCGATTTTTCTGCAAAAGGATTATTCCCTCACCGGCCTAAGCCGCAGCGAGATGATTTACAACAAAGAAAAACTCCTGTCGCTCGGCGGTGAAGTTGGCGGCATCCAGAAGTGGAAATTGAAACTGGACGAAGCGAAGGCGCAGGAAAATTTTCCGGTGAAGCTCTAATCAGCAATGGAACAAATCAACAACTTGGTCAGCGGTGGCGCGGTGGAAGACATTTTGTTTTACGTCTTCGCGGCGCTGACGCTGCTGTGCGCCATCCTCGTCGTCGCCAATCCGTTCAGCCGCAATCCGGTCACGAGCGCGATGTTTCTCGTGCTGACGATCATCTCGATGTCCGGTTTGTTCCTGCTGCTGCATGCGTTCTTTCTCGCGGCGGTGCAGATTCTCGTTTACGCCGGTGCGGTCATGGTGCTGTTCCTGTTCGTCATCATGTTGCTCGATTTGAAAGAAGAACAACGTCGCCGCATTAAATTCTTCGGTCTCGCCGCCGGTTTGGTTTCCGTGGGCATCGTCGTCAGCATTTTCATCAAGTCGCTCGCGTCCATCAAACCCAACGCCGCGCCGCCCACGCTCGAAGGTGAAACCTACGCGCTCGGCAAACTTTTGTTCACGCAATACACGCTCCCGTTTGAAATCGTCTCCGTGCTCCTGCTCGTGGCGATGATCGGCGTAATTTTATTGAGCAAGAAAAAATTGGAATGACCGCAGAGACGCAAAGACGCTGAGAAACATGAAATTAAAATTCATAAAAACTGAACCGGCAAAATTTGATCCAGAAATTTTTGCCTCAACTCTGCGTCTCCGCGTCTCGGCGGTGAGAAAATAAAATGCACGTCGGCCTCCATCATTATTTGTTCGTGAGCTTCATGCTGTTCAGCCTGGGGCTGCTCGGCGTCATCATGCGCCGCAACCTGCTGGTGATCTACATGTCGCTGGAGTTGATGCTCAACGCGGCGAACCTCGCGCTCGTCTCCTTTTCGCGGTTCAACAACAAGCTCGACGGCCAGGTGCTGGTGTTTTTCATCATCACCGTGGCGGCGGCGGAAGTGGCGGTCGGCCTCGCGCTGATCGTGGCGCTCTACCGCAAACGCCAGTCCGCGCACGTCGAAGATTTGACCTCGATGAAACTCTGATGCAAAACGAAACCATCAACCGCAGAGACGCAGAGACGCAGAGTTTTAACGAACTCACGGAGCGCGTCATTGGTGCTTGCATCGAGATTCATCGCGCGCTTGGACCGGGACTTTTGGAATCGGCTTACGAAGAATGCCTTTGCTATGAATTATCGCAGGGCGGGATCGGATTTGAACGGCAAAAGCCGCTGCCGGTGCATTACAAAGACGTTAAGCTTGATTGTGGCTATCGCTTGGATTTGGTCGTGGAAGAAAAAATTATTATTGAGTTGAAAGCCGTTGAAAGCTTATTGCCGATTCACGAAGCGCAACTCCTGACCTATTTGAAATTATCCGGCATAACCCTCGGACTGCTTATCAATTTCAATGTTGCGATGCTCAAACAAGGCATCAAACGTATCGTTAATAATTTTCAAGACTCTGCGTCTCCGCGTCTCTGCGGTGAAATTAAATTCGGATGAAAAACGAACTTTTTCCATGGCTGATCCTGTTCCTGCCGCTGCTCTCAGCGACAGTGATTGCGCTATTCACGTTGCGCAGTAAAACCGTCAGCAGCCTCATCTCCATCGGCGCGGTCGCGGCGGGTTTCGTGTTAACCTGCTTGTTCGTAAACGCCAACGGAATTCATTACAGCGGTGAATCGTCCGTCAACTGGCTCACCATCGGCGGCTTGAATGTGGACTTCGGCCTGAAGCTCGATGCGTTGAGCATGATGATGTTGTTCGTCGTCACCGGTGTCGGCGGCTTGATCCATATTTATTCCTACAGCTACATGGACGAAGATGCGGGCAAGTCGCGCTTCTTCGCCAGCATGAGCTTGTTCACGTTCTCAATGCTCGGCATCGTCCTGGCGAATAATTTCGTCATGATGTTCAT
>CAISEZ010000029.1 GCA_903884535.1 uncultured Verrucomicrobia subdivision 3 bacterium | reverse complement strand
GCCTTCACGCGCCGGCCGATTTCGGGAAAGAGATAGCCGGCTTTGAGTTTGAGAAAATTGTCGTTGAGTAATGCCATAAAAATAAAAACGGAGATTAGACAACCCCTAGGCCTGAATCAAGAAACGGTTCAGTTCGCCTAACAGTCTGTTGAACAATTCCCTTACGCCAGCGCATGTCCTGCCCTGAAACCGGACAGCATTGGCTGAATTGCGGACAATTCACATTTTCAGGTTTGAAAAATTGTCGCTAGAGGAGCTTGAGACAAATCGTAAAAAATCCTAGTAAATCCAGCCCCATTCTGAAAAAATTGGCATCGGTTTTTCCGCCACCCTGCTCTGGCTGGAGGGAACTTATTTGAATAACTTGAAATAAATGACGGCCACGTTTTCAAAAATTCAATTCTGGTTGCAAAGGATTTTGCTCGCCGTTCTGCTCGGCCTGGCGGCGGACGCCACGGCCAAGGTGTGTGTCCTGACGTATCACAATGACTCCGCGCGCACCGGCCAAAACACCAACGAGACCGTGTTGACGCTGGCGAATGTCGCTTCGACCAACTTCGGGCAAATCTTCAATCACGCCGTGGACGGTTATGTTTATGCGCAACCGCTGGTGATGACCGACGTGATGATTCCCGGCAAAGGCGTGCACGACGTGGTGTATGTGGCCACCGAGCACGACAGCGTTTACGCGTTCGACGCCAATAGCTGCGCCGGCACAAACGCCGCGCCATTATGGCAGGTGAGTTTCATCAATCCGGCAGCTGGCATCACAACGGTAAGCAGCACAGTGGTGGACTGCGATGACCTCGTGCCGGAAATCGGAATCACCAGCACGCCGGTGATTGATCCCACGAGCGGGACGATTTATGTGTCGGCCAAAACCTTGGAAGGCTCGACGGTCTATCACCGGTTGCATGCGCTGGATTTGGCGACCGGTGCGGAAAAATTCGGCGGACCGGCCATTGTTCAGGCCACCGCAGCGGGCACGGGCGATGGCAATGACGGCGCCGGCAACGTGCCGTTCAATCCGCTGACCCAGTTCAACCGGGCCGCGCTGTTATTGAACCGGGGCGTCGTTTATCTGGGTTCCGCCGCGCATTGCGACAACGGCCCTTATCACGGCTGGCTCATCGGCTACGGCGCGCAGACGCTGACGCTGAGCAATGTTTTCAATACGACTCCGAACGGCAGCGACGGCGGCATCTGGCAGTCGGGCGGCGGCCCGGCCTGCGATGCGAGCAATAACCTTTACGTGGTGACCGGCAACGGCACGTTCGACGCCAATATTTCGGGGACGGATTACGGGGATAGTTTCCTGAAAATCTCCACGACCAATGGCCTCCAGTTGGCCGACTATTTCACGCCTTACAACCAGCAAGCCTTGGCCGATGCGGATCTGGACCTAGGTTCGGGCGGGGCGGTGGTGTTGCCGGATAATGTGGGCGGCGGCACCACGAATCAACACCTGCTCGTCGGGGCCGGCAAGCAAGGCACCATCTATTTAATTAATCGCGACAACATGCAACATTACAATCCGACGAACGACAGTCTGATTGTGCAATCCCTGCCCGGAGCCATCGGCGGCAGTTTCGATACGCCCGCTTACTTCAACCAAGAACTTTACTACATCGGCGCGGGCGACGCGGTGAAAGCCTTTGCCATTGCGAATGGCAGCATCTCCACCACGCCGATCTCACAGGGAACGGGCACATTCCAATTTCCCGGCGCGACGCCCAGCATCTCCGCCAATGGAACGAATAACGCCATTGTGTGGGCGTTACAGACGGAAGGTTTTAATAGCGGCGGGCCGGCCGTCTTGCATGCTTATGCCGCCACTAATCTGGCCTGGGAACTTTACAATAGTTTTTCCGCCGGCACGCAGGACATTCCTGGCGGACCCGTGAAATTCGCGGTGCCGACCGTTGCCAATGGAAAAGTCTATGTCGGCGCCCAATATGCACTGGCAGTCTATGGCCTCGGCACATTTCTCCCCGCGCCAGTCATCAGCCCCGGCGGCGGCACGTTCACCAATTCAATTACCGTGAGCCTCGCCGACGACGCGGCGGGCACGAGCATTCGTTACACGCTGGATGGTAGTTCGCCAACCGCGAATTCGTCCCTTTACACTGGGCCGTTGGTGATCACCAACTCCGCCCGGCTTCAGGCCCGCGCCTTTCTGCCCGGCGCGGTGGATAGTCCGGTGGCATCCGCCACTTTTTTGAGCAGCACCGCCGTCGGCAACGGAACCGGCCTGACGGGCGCGTATTATTCCAATCAGTTGCGGACGCTAAATGCGCCGCCAACACTGGTGCGCACCGACGCCACGGTGGATTTTAACTGGAACGGCAGTTCGCCCGATCCGAGCATCGGCCAAAACAATTTCACCGCCCTCTGGACCGGCTCCGTGCAGGCGCAGTTCAGCGAGCCTTACACGTTTTACACCACGACGGATGACGGCGTGCGGTTGTGGGTGAACGGCCAACTAATCGTGGATGAATGGGTGGATCAGTCGGCGACGGAATGGAGCGGAACTATTCAGCTCCAAGCCGGACAAAAATATTCCATCGTCATAGAATATTATCAGGCCGGCGGGGATGCGTCGGCGCACCTTTCGTGGAGTAGCCCGTCCACCAGCAAAACCATCATCCCGCAAAGCCAGCTTTATCCCAACTATTCCGCCAGCGCGGTCATCGGCAACGGAACCGGTCTGACCGGCGCGTATTACGCCAATCAATTGCGGACGTTCATCACGCCGCCAACGCTGGTGCGCACCGACGCCACGGTGAATTTTTTTTGGAACGGCAGTTCGCCCGATCCGAGCATCGGCCAAAACAATTTCACCGCCCTCTGGACCGGCACCGTGCAGCCGCAGTTCAGCGAGCCTTACATGTTTTACACCACCACAGACGACGGCGTGCGATTGTGGGTGAATAACCAACTGATCGTGGATGAATGGGTGGATCAGTCGGCGACGGAATGGAGCGGAACGCTCCTGCTGCAAGCCGGCGTAAAATACCCAGTCACCTTGGAATATTATCAAGCCGGCGGCGACGCCTCGGCGTATCTTTCGTGGAGCAGCCCATCCACCAGCAAAACCATCATTCCGCAAAGCCAGCTTTATCCCGTCTGTCCGCCGACACTTCTGCCGAATGTAGCCGGGATGGCGAATGGCCGTCTCAACTTCCAAATGGCCGGACTCATCGGCAAGAGTTACGTCTTGCAGGCGACATCCAATCTGACGACCTGGGTTTCCATCCAGACCAGTTCACCGGCGTCCGACCCGAACGTGGCGCTGCCCACCAACCAGTTCAATTTCACCGACCCCACCACCACCAATTTTCCCCGCCGGTTTTACCGTTTGCTTCAGCAGCTATAGCCGGCCGGAATTATTTTACGGCAAAAACAAACACGCAGCACGGTCGATTTATTCCGATTATTTTGCCGAAAAAACTTCATAAATGTGCGGATGCAGCACACCAACGAACGGCAGGTTGCGGTAGCGCTCGGCAAAATCCAGCCCGTAGCCGACCACAAAATAATCCGGGATCTCGAAGCCGACGTAATCCGCCTGGATTTTTTCCACACGCCGCGCGGCCTTGTTGAGCAGCACACAAGTTTTAATGCGACGCGGCTTAAGCGCGCGGATTTTCGGTAACACACGGCTCAAGGTTTTGCCGGTGTCAAGAATGTCGTCCACCAGCAGCACATCGCGGTTGCGCACGTCGAGGCGCAGTTCCTTCGTGAACACCAGTTCGCCGGATTCCGAGCCGCTGCCGTAGCTGGACACGCCGATGAAATCGAGGCGCAGCGGCAGGTTTAATTGCCGGATCAAATCCGCGAGAAACATCACCGTGCCGCTCAACAGCGAAACCACCACCATTTCGCGCCCGCGAAAATCTTTTTCAATTTCGTGCGCCAGAATCTTGATGCGCTTGGCGAGCTGTTCGTCGGTGATGAGAATGCGCTCCACTTCCGAACGCCAACGCGGCGGGACGGAAGTTTTGCGTTTAACGTTCACAAATGAGTTTCACTTCAAAAGTGTATCGAGATTATCAAGGCATATCTGCGACCAAGTTTCCATCAGTTCACGTTTTGCCTTAAGTTCCGCAATCAAAATAAACTCCATCTGGGTAATAACCTGCTCGTTTTTCTTCACCTGCCCCGGTTGGCAGCGCAAGACATGGATAACGCCGAAGTGCACCTTTCCGACTTCGGTGAAATCATCGTTGATCAAGCCGACGGGGCGCGCATTGAATTCGCCTTGGATAGAAAGCTCCTCGCAGACTTCGCGCTTCACTGCGTCCTGAAACGCCTCAAGCCCAAATGAATTAAGTCCAAAAAGCGTTTCATCCTCATTATTGATATGCCCGCCAATGCCGATGGATCCTTTGGCCACCAAACGTTGCTCACCGGCTTTCTTACCGCGGACGTAATGAAGAATGTTTTTCCCGTCAGTTATGATGACGTAAGGAATAATCTGCTTGAACTCCGGATTTGTTTCCGCCTGCGCGCGAGCCATGAAACTGTTGTTCTTTTTTTCAAGAATAATCGGCAAATAGCGGTTCACATCCTGATTGAAACCTTGAAACGCTCCAAGTTGCTCAAAAAGTGGACGTGGAAAAACGAGGACATTTTCGTTTGTGATAGCCATATTGGTTTAAGAATACAGAAGACAAAATTCAGAAGCCAGAATTTAGAAAAAAGAATAAACTCATCGGTGTTCACGCGCCATCTTTTGAATATTTCAGTAAACTTTCCGCTTTGAACTTCGCGCGCAAACGCCTTTAATTGTCCCATGCCTACGCTTTTAGCCAGCGGCGGGCCGGTGATCTGGTTGATCCTCATCGCCGCCGCCACCGCCGCCGTTGTGTTTGTCGAACGCGCGTTGTTCTGTCATCGCTCGCAGATCAACTCCGCCGAATTTCTCAACGGCGTGCGCACCGTGCTCAAGCGCGACAACGTCGTGGAGGCGGTTTCCATCTGCGACGCCACGCCCGGCCCAGTCGCCCGACTCGTGAAAGCCGCGATTCTCAGCCGCGACAAAGGCCGCGACCGCGTGCGCGAAGCCGTCGAAGAAGCCGGCCTCACCGAGGTGCCGCAATTGGAAGATCGGCTCAATCTGCTGGCGACCATTGCCCAAATCTCGCCGTTGCTCGGACTGTTCGGCACGATTGTCGGCTTCATCCGCGTTTTCATGAATCTGCAAACCGCCGGGCTTTACGCCCATTTGGACACGCTCTCCGCCGGCATCTGGGAATCGCTGATCTGCGCCGCCGCCGGGCTTGCGGTGGCCATCCCGGCGCATGCCGCGTATAATTATCTCGTCAGCCGCGTCAATAAAATCGTGTTGGACATGGAACGCGCGGCGGCGGAAATCGTCAACATCGTCACCGAAAACGGCAAATGAAATTTCCGCGCAACGCCAAAATCCTGCGCAGCCATTTCGACGTGGCGCCGTTTGCCGCTGTTTTTTTTCTGCTCGTGATTTTTTTGATGCTTGGCGGTCTGCTGCCCGTGCAGGGATTGCGGGTGAATCTCCAGCCGCCGTCCACCGACAACCTACCCGGCGTCGGCCAGCGCACGGTGGCGATGGCGGTGGATTCCACTGGCCGGTTTTATTTTGAAAATGAAATTGTCACCGAGCCGCAGCTCAAAACCAGTTTGCGAGCCGCCGTCTCCGGCGCGCGCGAACCGCTCACGCTCGTCATCCACGCCGACAAATCCGTGTCGTATGACCAACTCGCCCACCTGACGCTGCTGGCGCGCGCTTGCGGCCTGACCAATTCCCTGCTGGCCACCCTGCCCCGCGCCGACGCCCAGCCATGAACCCGGCGCCCGCAGATTCAACCATCGAATCGTCCGGCAAAATCTGGCTCGACGAGCCGAAACCACCCAGCGGCGGCTGGTCGCCGGCGAAATTAATTTTCTTCATCGCGCTCGCGCTGGCGGCGCATGTTGCTTTCATCTTTATTTTTGAAAACAAAAAGCCGAGTCCACCGCGTCCGCGCCCCCTGATTCCGCAACTGCAGCTTGCCGATTCGTCGAGCGAACTCATCGCGCTCGACGACCCGACGCTGTTCGCCTTGCCGCACGCGAACGATTACGCCACCGCGTTTTGGCAACGGCCGCCCGTCGTGGCCGAGAAAAATTTTCGCTGGACGGAACCGCCGCGCTTTCTGCCGGTCATGGCCAATCAGCTTGGCGCGGCTTTCCACGCGTTCATGCTGACCAATCCGCCGGTGCCGTTCGCGCTCAACTTCAAGCCGCCACCGCCGGCCGCCGATTTTTCAGCGGCGATCCTTTCGCCGCCAACGCAAACCAACACGGTGCAAATCACCGGCGACCTCGCGCAACGACGCCTGCTGAATGAAATCGTTTTACCATCGTTGCCGTTCAACGACGTGCTGCCGCCGGGCCGCGTGCAGGCGCTCGTGGATCCGGCGGGCAACGTCATTTCCGCCATGTTGCTCGAGCCCAGCGGACTCGAACTGGCCGACACCAACGCTCTGGCCATCGCCCGCACCGCGCGCTTCGCTACGGCGGAACAACTGACATTCGGCGAATTGATTTTTAACTGGCACACCATTCCCGCCGCCGCCAATTCAAATTCGGCTCCATCAAAATGAGCGTCACCCCATTGAAACCAAAAACAATTCTGGTCGTGGATGTCGGCGGAACGCATCTCAAAATTGCCACCACCGGCAGCCGCAAAGTCATCAAGGTTCTTTCCGGCCCGACCATGACCGCCGCCCAGATGGCTGCCGCCGTGCGCAAGGCCGTGGTCGGCATCAAATACGACGCCGTCGCCATTGGCTATCCCGGCCCGGTCATCAACAACCAGCCGATGCGCGAACCGCACAACCTCGGGCGCGGCTGGGTGATGTTCGATTTCAAAACCGCTTTCGGCCGGCCCGTCAAAATCATCAACGACGCCGCCATGCAGGCGCTGGGCGGTCATCGCGGCGGAAGGATGTTGTTCCTCGGCCTCGGCACCGGGCTGGGTTCCGCGCTGGTGATTGACGGCCACGTCCTGCCGCTGGAACTGGCGCACCTGCCCTACATAAAAAATCGCAGCTACGAGGATTTTCTCGGCACCGCCGGCTTGAAACGGCTGGGGAAAAAGAAATGGCGCAGCCATGTCGCTGCCGTCACCGGCCTGCTCAAACAGGCGCTGCTCGTAGACTATGTCGTGCTGGGCGGCGGCAACGCCCGGCTCATCAAGCAATTTCCGCCCGGCGTGGCATTCGGCAAAAACACCAACGCCATCCGCGGCGGCTACCGGCTCTGGAACCAGGCGTGAGCATCGCCGCGCTCATCACGGTTTATGTCGCCCTCGGCCTCGGGGCGATCTGCGCCATCGGAGTCTTGTCCGAATTGCGCCGGCGGCGGTTCGGCCCGACGCATTCCGAAGACCGCATTTTCCGCTGCACCAAATGCGGTTTGGTTTACACCGACGACGCCGATGTGGACCGCTCCCGCTGTTCCGCCTGCGGCAAGCTCAACGAACCGATTGTGTTTTAATTGTCTGCATTCCGGAATTCCAACGCCGCAAACCGTTCCGTGCGGCGGCAAAAATTGCACGGCAATTTTTAATCCGCGTAGCCGGTCGGATGCCTTTTGTGCCACGCCCACGCGGTTTTCACGATGTCTTCGATTTTCGGATACTGCGGTTTCCAACCGAGTTCGGTGAAGGCTTTGTTCGCCGCGGCGACGAGTCGCGGCGGATCGCCCGCGCGCCGGGGTTTTTCAATCGCCGGAATTTTTGTGCCGGTGATTTTTTCGCACATCTCGATGACTTGTTTCACCGAATAACCGTCGCCATTGCCGAGATTGAAAAAACCGCTCTTGCCCGGTTGCAATCCCAGAATGTGCGCCTGGGCCAGATCCTTGATGTGAATGTAATCACGGATGCACGTGCCGTCCGGCGTGGGATAATCCGTGCCGTAAATCTCGACGTGCGTTTTCTGGCCGAGCGCAACCATCAGCACATTCGGAATTAAATGTGTTTCGATCCGGTGGTGCTCGCCGAACTGTTCGCTCGCACCGGCGGCGTTAAAATAACGGAAGGCGATGAAATCCAGCTTGTAAATCTCGCGATACCAAAGCAGCACTTTCTCAAACATCAGCTTGGCCTCGCCGTAAGGATTGATCGGGCGCTGCGGCAGATCTTCCGTCATCGGCACGCGGTCCGGCGGGCCGTAGGTCGCGCAGGTGGAACTGAAGACGAATTTTTTCACGCCGGTTTCCACGGCGGCATCGGCGAGCTTGAGCGCGTTGACCAGGTTGTTGTGGAAATATTTTTTCGGGTCGGTCATGGATTCGCCGACGAGCGCGCTGGCGGCGAAGTGCATGATGGCGTCGGCCTTGGCGTCGAGCAGCGACTGCTTCACCAGCTTGGCATCGCGCAGACAGCCCTCAACAAATTTCGCGCGCGAATCCACCGCCGAGCAGTGGCCTTCGGTCAGATTGTCAAACACCGTGACCGTGTGGCCCGCGTTGAGGAGT
>CAISEZ010000028.1 GCA_903884535.1 uncultured Verrucomicrobia subdivision 3 bacterium | reverse complement strand
GTATGAGTCCGCACGCATGAGAAGAGAACCAACATCATTTGATTTCAACTCCAGACAATGAGAATAGTCGGCTACAGCCTGCTTTTCACCTCCTCGATCCTCAGGCAGGCGCGAATACAGTCCAGCTCGTTCCTTATAGGCTTGGGCTAAAGTGGGATCGAGTTCGATGGCGTGATTTAGGTCATCAAGCTCCGCCTCAAACTCACGCTTGGCACCATGCTCATAAGAACGCTTTAGATACGCTTGACCCGTCGCTAGTGGCGGTTGCTCGACTGGTCCATTTGCTCTTTTTGCATCAGCCAATTGGTTGTGCACAACCCCGATCTCCCCACGCAACTTCAGAAGTTCTACATTGTTGCTCTCATTTTTTGCCAACTCCTGTTTGAGCCAAGAAATTATGTTTGTCGCTTTGTCCCCTTCGCCTCGCAGCTTCTGGATTTGCTCAGCCAGCGGTGCTTGCTGTTGCTGGAGCGTTTGGACTTGATCGCGCAATTGGACGGCTTGGTGTGCTTCGTAAATTCCCGCCCCTGCAAGAACAGCGATCGTAGCGGTGACGAGAGTTTTTTGGATTGTAGTCATGGCAATGGTTTTGGTGGCGGCAATTACAGTGGAAGTGTGAATGGCGGTTCCGGCTAAAACGGCGGCGGCGGAAATCGTGGCTGCCAGCCCAACCGGCGCGGCTTGCACGGCGTTGGCGGAAATCACCGCCGCCAGCGACGCCGTGGCCGCGACGCCGCGTTTGGCAAAGTTGCCGCGCAGTTTTTCCAGGGCGCGTTCCACGCGCATCCGCGCGGCGTTTTCATTGAGGCCCAGTTTCGCGCCGACTTCGGCGAACGACCGGTTTTCAAAATAGCGGAGCAAAACGGCTTCGCGGTCGGCTTCCTTCAGCTCGTGCATGACGGCGTCGAGCATCGGCCGCAGTTGTTCCCAATCGGCGGCGGGCGCGGTTTCGGCAATGGGTTCGCGCATAAAATTTTCCTCGCGGTCGCGCCGGCGGTTTTCGCCGCGCACGATTTTGACGGCGGCAAAATGCGCGCTGGTGTAAAGCCAGCCGGTCAGGCTTTCGCGGCGCGCCAGGGAATCCGCCTTGCGCGCCAGATCGGTGAAAACCATTTGCGCCACGTCTTTCGCCAGATGGTCGTCGCCGTTCACCTGCCGTCGCGCCGCCGAATAGACGAGGTTGACGTGGCGTTGCACCAGTTCGGCGAAGGCGGCCTCGGAATGGGTGCGGGCAAACGTGGCCAGCAGTTCGGCGTCGGTCGTCATTTTCAACTTATAGCACCCGCCGAAATGAAAACCGCACAAAAATCGGATTTGACTTGGCGGCGACCGTGCGCCAGAGTGTCCGCGTTGACTGCGAGATTCCCCTTGTCGGTTTCGGAACAAAATCCAAACCGGTCGGTAAATTCAATTTGAACTTTTCCTGACGCAGCCCGTCCAATGCGTGACGACTTTTTCCCCGCATTGAATGCTGGCAATTGGAATCCAGGTCACCACAACTATTTTATGCCGCCCAAAGCTGCCGCCAAAAAACCGACCACGCGCAAGGCTCCTAAAGCCGCTGCCGCCGTTGTCGCCCCGCCGATTGTTGAATCCCCCGCCGCCGAAACGCCGGTGGCTGAATTGCCGCCGGTCGCCCCGCCCGCTCCCGTCGAACCGCCGGCTCCCGCGCCGGAACGCACCGTGGACAGCGTCAAAGCCGCCGCCCAGGCTTCCGCCAACGCGGATGCGCAGGAAGAAGCCGGCCGCCGCTCGCGCCCGGAAACTTCCGCCGAGCTGCGCCCGCCGTCCGCGCCGGTCGAGCCCACGCCGGAAGACACGCGCGATGAAGAACAACGGATTTCCGACCGCCGCGCAGGTTACCAGCGCGACCGCATCGCCACCTCCATCAATATCGCCAAATTGCAGGCGATGAACATGACGGAGTTGAACAACATGGCGAAGGATTACGGCGTGGAAAATTTCGGCACGATGCGCAAGCACGAAGTCATTTTCCACATCCTCCAGAAAAATGCCGAGCGCGCCGGCGTGCTCTTTTCCGAGGGCGTCATCGAGGTGCTGCCGGAGGGCTTTGGCTTTTTGCGTTCGCAGAGTTTTAATTACCTGCCTTGTCCGGAAGATATATATGTTTCGCCGTCGCAGATCCGCCGGTTCGATTTGCAGACCGGCAATTTGATCACCGGCCAGATCCGGCCGCCGAAAGAAAAAGAAAAATTTTTCGCGTTGCTGAAAGTCGAAGCCGTGGACGGCGAGGAACCGGACAAGGCGAAGGACAAAACGCATTTTGAAAATCTCACGCCGCTGTTCCCGAACAAGCGTTTTATCCTCGAAACCGCGCCGGACGAATTGAGCACGCGCGTTTTGGACTTGGTCTGCCCGATCGGCAAAGGCACGCGCGGATTGATCGTCGCGCCACCGCGCACGGGCAAAACCGTGATGATGCAGAAGATGGCCAACGCCATTTTGAAGAATAATCCGGAGACGTATTTGTTCATCCTGCTGATTGATGAACGCCCCGAAGAAGTGACGGACATGGAACGTTCCTGCAAAGGCGCGGAAGTGATTTCGTCCACGTTCGACGAACCGCCGGAGCGGCATGTGCAGGTGGCCGAAATGGTGATCGAAAAAGCCAAGCGCATGATCGAACACAAGCGCGACGTGGTGATTTTGCTCGATTCGATCACGCGCCTCGCCCGCGCCTACAACACGGTGCAGCCGCACTCCGGCAAAATTTTGTCCGGCGGCGTGGACGCGAATGCGTTGCACAAGCCGAAACGGTTTTTCGGCGCGGCGCGCAATATCGAAGAAGGCGGTTCGCTAACGATCATCGCCACGGCGCTGGTGGACACCGGTTCGCGCATGGACGAAGTGATTTTTGAAGAGTTCAAAGGCACCGGCAACATGGAAGTCCATCTCGACCGCGCGCTGGTGGATCGCCGCATTTTTCCGTCCATCAACATCGAGCGCTCCGGCACGCGCAAAGAGGAATTGCTCTATCACCCGGACGAAGGCAGCCGTGTGGTCATCCTGCGCCGCGCACTCACCGGCGTGCCGCCGGTCGAGGCGATGGACCTCATGCTCGGCAAGCTCAAGAAGACCGGCAGCAACATCGAATTCCTGCTGAATATGGCGATAAGCTGAAGCAGCCGAACGTAGCGGTGTTCATTTCTTGGCGCAGCTGTGGCAATTTTTGGTGTGCGAATGCCAAAGAAAGTTTCGCCGCGGGCGAGGATTTGCGGTATTTAAGAGCCAGAAAAATGAAGCCATTCACCCATTCCTTCGGCCGGCCGCTGGCAACCGCGGCACTCCTGATTTTCGCCGGCGCCGGCTGCGGCCGTGACAGCGTCAAAGTTTATCACGCCGACGCCAGCGACACAGCCACGCCCGCCCCGCCAGCGGCGGCCATGCCCGCAGCACCCGCCGGCATGGCGGGAGCCATGCCCGAAGGAATCGTCGCGTCGGATACCGGCAATCAACCGCCGCTACAATACACTTTGCCAGCCGGCTGGGAAAAGAAGGCGCTGACACAAATGCGCGCGGCCAGTTTCGGCATTTTGCAGGATGGCAAACAAGCCGACGTGAGCGTGGTTCCGCTCGGCGGCATGGCCGGCAACGATGCCGCCAATGTCAATCGCTGGCGCGGCGCCGTGGGGCTGCCCACGCTGGCCGAAGCGGACATCGCCAAACTCGCGGAAAAAGTTCCGGTGGCCGATCTGACCGGTGATTTGTTTGACCTCGCCGGCACCGCCCCCGGCAGCGGCGATGAGGAACGGATTCTCGGCGTAATTTTGCACCGGGACGACACCTCCTGGTTTTTCAAAATGACCGGCGACGCCGGCCTCGTCGCAGCGCAAAAACCCGCGTTCATCGCCTTTCTCAAATCGATTCAGTTTGGCGGCAGCGCCGCTCCGGCCGCGATGGACATGAGCCAGTTGCCACCGTCGCATCCGGCCATTGGCGGCATGACTCCGTCCACGCCGGCGACCAGCACGGACGCCGCCGACAAACCGACTTGGACCGTTCCCGCCGGCTGGCAGGAAGGACCGCTCACGCAATTTCTCATCGCCAAGTATGTCATCGCGGGCGGCGGCGGCACACTGGCTGAAGTGAACGTCGCTTCGCTGAAAGACGCCGGCGGCGGACTGGCACCGAATGTGAATCGCTGGCGCGCGCAGCTCGGGCTCGCGCCGGTGACCGAAGCCGATCTAGCGAATCTGACGACGATTGATGCGTCCGGCAGCAAGGCGACTTTGGTTGAATTGGCCGGCACCGACGCGCGCACGGGCAAACCGGCGCAGCTCGTCGGCTACATTTTGCCGCTCGGCGGCCAGACCTGGTTTTACAAACTCATGGGCGATGCCGGCATTGTGGCGCAACAAAAAAACGCGCTGGTGAAATTCGTGCAGTCCGCCAAATACCCCGATGCTCATTAAAAAAACAGTCGCGTTTTTCTCCTCGCTCAAGCTCACCGTCACGCTGCTGGCGTTTGCCATCGTGCTGGTGTTCGTCGGCACGATTGCGCAGGCGGACGAGGGGCTTTACGGCGCGCAGGCGCATTACTTCAAGCAATGGCTGGTGGTCGGCGCCAATTTTTTCGGCCATAAAATTCCGATCCTGCTGCCCGGCGGTTATCTGCTCGGCACGCTGCTGCTGGTGAACCTGGTTTGCGCGCACATTTACCGGTTTCAATTCACCACCAAGAAACTCGGCATCCAGCTCGCGCACGCCGGCGTCATCGTGCTGCTCGTCGGCCAGCTGTCCACGGACATGCTGTCGCGCGAAATGCAGATGCACTTTGCGGAGGGCGAGACACGGAACTATTCCGAAAGCGCGACGGACTACGAATTAATCTTCATCAACGGCGACGAACTCACCGCCATCCCGAACCGGCTGCTGAAGGCCGGCGACGAACTGAAAATTGACAGCCTGCCGTTCGCCATTCGCGTGAAATCGTTCTGGAAAAATTCCGATGCGAATTTCCGCGCGCCGATGATGAAAAATGAGGCGCCGCTCACGACGAATGGCGTCGCGGTGAATTTTAATTTCCGGCCGCTGCCCGACGTGAAGACGATGGACGAACGCAATGTGCCGACGGCGGTTTTTGAATTGGTTGCGCCGTCCGGCTCGCTCGGCACTTGGGCGGCCAGCGATTGGGCCGGCGATGCCTCGCTCGTCGAGGCCATGCGCAACAGCTACGCGCAACAGCTCGGCATGGGCATGGCGCAAAAAATCGCCGGCCAACTGGTCGCACCACAGGCGGTTGAAGTTGGCGGCAAGAAATTTGCGTTCACCATGCGGCCGACGCGGGTGAAGCATAATTTCTCGCTGACACTGCTCAAGGCCACGCACACGACTTATCCCGGCACGGACATCCCGAAAGATTTTCGCAGCCGCGTGCACATTGACAATCCGCAATCCGGCGAGAAGCGCGACGTGGAGATTTCCATGAACCATCCGCTGCGCTACGGCGGCTACACTTATTACCAATACCAGATGGATGCCGGCCAGACCGTGCAGCAGGCCGGCCGCAGGCCGACCTCGGTGCTGTCGGTGGTGCGCAATCCGAGCTGGTTGACGCCTTACATCGGCTGCGCGATGGTGGGCCTCGGCTTGGTGGTCCAATTTATGTATCACCTCGTCGGCTTCGTTTCCAAACGGAAATAACATGAAAACTTTTTTTCAAAAATGGTCGCCGCCGGTGCTGATGTTCGTCATGGCGCTGTGGTTTTTCGGCCAGTTGCAGCCGCCGCCGGACAAGACGTTCGCCTTCACCGAATTTGGCAAATTGCCCGTCACCGCCAACGGCCGCATTGTGCCGCTGGATTCGCTCGCGCGGAATGCGCTGCTGGAAATCCGCGAAAAACAGACGCTCAACGCCGAGCCGTGGAAAGGCTGGACGGAAAAACCGCGAATCGTTTCCGCGACCGAGTGGCTGGCGAACGTGATGATGAATGCCGCCGTGGCCGATGAATGGCCGACGTTCCGCCTGGACAATCCCGATTTGATTTCACTGCTGAAGCTGCCGGAAAAGGACGAGGCGAAACATTCCGACGGCAAACATTATTCGTGGAACCAGATCACGCCCGCGATTGACGCCTTCGAACGCGAAAACGAACGCGTCCAAAAAATCGAGGCCGCCAACCGCACCGCCTACGAAAACGCCGTCGCCAAGCTGCACGAGCGGCTGACCCTTTACGCGCAGTTGAAAAATGCCGTGCAGCCGGCCGGCATGCCGGACTGGCCGGCGGAACTTGATGCGTTTGAGAAGATGATTCCCGCTGGCGTGGCAGCCGCGAAAGCGCAGCAGGCCGGCCAGCCGTTCGATCAGGCCAATTTCACGACGTTCGCCGGCTTCATCCAGAATTTTCAATACATGAGCAGCCTCGAACCCCCGCTCCTCCTGCCGCCCAATGGCACCCGCGACTGGCGGCGCATGGGTGATGCGCTGCTCGAAGCGCCGCGCGGCACGCCGGTTGACGCCGGCATTCACGACTATGCCAAAATGGCTGGCGCGCTCGCCGCCAACCAGCCGGATGACTTCAACGCCGCGCTGAAAGATTACCAATCCACGCTCGTGCCGACGCAGACCAAAGCGATGGCCAAGGCGCGCGCCGAAGTATTCTTCAACCAGATGGAACCGTTTTACAACGCGATGGTCATTTACGTCCTTGCCGGTTTGCTCGCCATTTTTTCGTGGTTCAATCTGTCGGAAACGTTGCGCCGCTGTTCCGTGTGGCTCATCAGCCTGGCGTTTGTCATTCACACCACCGGCTTGATTTACCGCATGGTGCTGGAAGGCCGGCCGCCGGTGACAAATCTATATTCCTCCGCCATCTTCATCGGCTGGGGCGCGTGTCTGCTGGGCTTGATTCTGGAAAAATTTTACAAGAACGGCATCGGCGCGGTCGTGGCTTCGGGCATCGGCTTCATCACTCTCATCATTGCGCATCACCTCGCGCTGGAAGGCGATACCATGGAAATGATGCGCGCGGTGCTGGACACGAATTTCTGGCTGGCCACGCACGTTGTCGCCGTGACCGTCGGCTACGCCAGCACGTTTGTGGCGGGATTCCTCGCGCTGATTTATACCCTGCGCGGTTTCTTCACCCGGACGCTCGACGCCGACACCGGCAAGGCGCTCGCGCGAATGATTTACGGGATTGTCTGTTTCGCCACATTGTTCAGCTTCGTCGGCACGGTGTTGGGCGGCATTTGGGCCGACCAATCTTGGGGCCGCTTCTGGGGCTGGGACCCGAAGGAAAACGGCGCGCTGATCATCGTGCTGTGGAACGCGCTGATTTTGCATCTGCGCTGGGGCGGCATCATCCGCGAGCGCGGCCTGGTGAACTGCGCCATCTTCGGCAACATCGTCACAAGCTGGTCTTGGTTTGGCGTGAACATGCTGGGCATCGGGCTGCACAGCTACGGCTTCACGGAAGCGGCGTTCAAATGGCTGGTGCTATTTGTGGTGAGCCAACTGGCCTTCATCGCGCTGGGAATGTTGCCGGCGAAATGGTGGAAAAGTTTCAAGGTGCGGACGGCTTGAATTATTTCAGCGGGAGGAATGCCGTCAAAATAAAATAACCGGCAATTCAAAAAATTACAGGTTCATCCCGAACGGGACGGCATCCGCCGTTCCGTTTTTTTTTGCATGGAGCCAAATCCGGTCGCGAAGCGACGCAATGACAATAGCCCGGCGTTTTAACGCCGGGTTAAATCCGCAAAATATTCCAAGTCCCGCAGGGACGACCGACGTTTGCAGATTGAACAATTGGCAATGACTGGCCATGCGTCACGGTGACCGTCTGTAAAGACTGGCCGTCTGCAAAGACCCGGCCAAAGGCAGTTTGCGGTGGACGAACGGGGCGAAGGGCGTTTGAAATTGCGTGTGTGTTTCGTGCGCGATGGAAAACCGGTGGAGGGCCACCGCAGTCCAGAACGCTGGCGCGTTAACCGATGCCCACCGAACCGCGCGAAGCGTCTTGGAGTGCGCCAGCCCTCTGGCGCTGTGGCGGGCGACGGAATTAAACGCAAAGTCGCAAAGTCGCGAAGGCGCAGAGAATGGTGGCCGTCTGCAAAGACCTTTGCGTCTCTGCGCCTTTGCGTTAAAATTGGCCGGGCGGAAATCAACGGCAGCGGGCGCGATGCCGAAAACGGCAACCGGGACGGGCGCGCTCCCCGGCAATGTCCCAGCTAATGGCCGTGCGCAAGCACCGGCCAATGGCAGTTTGCGGTGGACGAACGGGGCAAAGGGCGTTTGAATACCCGATGTTAAAGCATAACCATGAAAACAAAAATTTGTCTTCTCGGTTTTTTCGCTCTGGTGACGCTGGCAATAGCTGCGCCGCACACTTGGACTTTTCAAAAGGGTGGGACGTTTGAAGGGAATTATTATTCATCCGGCACAACTGCGGTGGTAGTCCGCAAAAACGGCACGAACTACATTTTCAAATTTGCAGACCTTTCCACGAATGACTTGGCTTATGTTGCCAAAATCAAAGCCGACCAAAAGCAGGCGCAACTAGATGCGGAAGTAATACAAATGAAGCAAGCAGGATGGAACGAACTCACCAGTGATCTGATTGAAAACTTTCCAGAGAAGGTCAGGCAAAAAAACGGATGGATGGATGCTACCTTCGAGCGTTTAGACAAATTTGCCGGAAGAACTGCGGAGATTGACTTAGGTTTTGACGTGAAAGATTCACTGGGGAAATACTATAATCATTGCGTTGTGTGCAAATCACTACACGGTCCGAATTGGCCTTATGACCAAGGGCAAAATGATCGGCCAAATCCGTTGGTAAATGTAGTTTCCAATTTAAAAGATGGAGACAAAGTCCGCTTCTATGGAAGTGTCAATGATCGCGGCCCTCTGGATATGGAAGGAACCAGCCTGTTTTTTTATATAGACCGGGTTGTAATACTTGAAACGGTAGCGGAGAAAAAAGTCAGAGAGCAAGCCGCTGAAAATCCGTGAACGCCAGCGAATGAAGGACATTCCACGGAACATCTGGCGGACAAGTCTGAATGAAGACGATTGGAATTTTCGTCTGGTTCAAAACGACGAATGGCCGCAGTGTCTTTACCGGGAGCTTCGCCGCGAAAAAATCCAAGGTGAAAATGATGGAGCATTTCCTTCGGCGTTAGAATTTCATCCGTCAGCCAATGCTATGCGGCGTGCCGGATTTTTCCGCAAGCCGGGCGAAGACATTATTGAAAAATTGAAAAGGGAGCGGTTGGGAACCTATGAAAAGCCAGATTGGACTTCTTATTTGTCGCGGCGAAGAAAGGAACTTTGGAGGCCGCTTCCCAAGAAACCCCCGGAGGACAAAACACTTTGGATTTCATTGGACTGGCACACGCTTCACCGGCATTGGGGCGATGAAGTGGAATATGCCGGCACGCATATACCCTTCCCGCCAATCATGGACGGCGATGGAGAAACGGAAATCGTTCCTTTCAAGATTCCTTGGGGATGGCGTGATGTTGAAATCGTCGTGGCTTTTGCACAATGGCTGAAGGAAAACAGGCCCAAGGGTGAAAAGGGAGTTATGGAAATTTGTGGGAAAGAAATTCCTTGGTCGGATGATCGTCCGCGCATAGATGAACCGCCCAAGCCGCCGAAGGCCAAAGGCGGGGCAGGATCACACATCCGCCAGGTGAAGAAAATACTGAAGGCATTGGCCGCGTGGCGCCTGATTCAACATTACAACGGGAACAATTTCGACGCCTTCGAACATCCGAGCGCGGCGAAATATCTTGGAAAAGTTTATAGGCACCCTAGCGAATGGACGAGTGCAAGGAAGACCGTGCAAGCCGCTCTAAAGCAGAATTACCGGATGCAATGGGAAACGGGAAATTTCGCTTCTACCAAAATTAAGTAGGAGCAAAGCCGATTCTAGTTTTGGCCGCAGAATCATCAGTAGCGGAAGTCAGCTAACGAAAATTGACTTCGCCGCATTGATGATATGATTGACAAACTAGTAAATCAAAACGAAGGCCACCAAGCCCGGACAAATACGCCATTGAACGCGGATTTCGTGGGCGACAATGGACAAGATTTCAAACGAGAATCTCGCCGCAATAAGAAATTTCGTTTTCGCAAATCCGATAAACGTCGCCGCGCAGAGAAGTGGATTTCGCCTTGTTCAATTTGAAAATTGCCGCCAGTCGCACGGTGAAACTGGGCGGGACGGTGGCCACGGTGGGTTTCCCGGACATCGGGTTGCAGATTTTTAACCGCGAACTACGCGAACTACGCGAAAAACTAAATGACAGAATTCATTTGTTTTGATTTCGTGTATTGAGCGTATTTCGCGGTTTGAATCTTTCTGGCCAAGGGGGAAATCGCGTCGCTGGCGGGCGCGGCGGATGGTCCTTGCGGACGGCCACTATTACAAACAACCACCATGCAGCCGGGCCATTGGCCTGACGGGCACCGTCCGCTGGTGGATGCGCGCGGGAACGTGGTGGGCATCGTGGCGGCCAAGATGCTGGCGCACGGCCACCGTGTGCGTCGTCGGCGCTGGCGGCCACCGGGTCGCTGCCGGAGAATGTGAATTATGCGGTGAAGAGCAGCCTGCTCTTGAGCTTCCTGGAATCGGTGCCGGACGTGGCCGCGAAACTGAAAGAGCCAAAGTCTTTGCAGACGGCCATCCCGCCATTTGAAGACGTGGTGAAGTCGGCACAGGACGCGGCGGTGCTGGTGCTGGTTTATTGAATGGCCGAATCGTAGCGCAGGCTTTCCAGCCTGCGGGTCAACTTTCCAGTTCCGTGTTGAAAAACTGGCGACTGGAAAGTCGCCAAAACCAGCAGGCTGGAAAGCCTGCTCTACATCACGGTTATTTCCCCTTGGTCAGCGAGAGCGACCAGATGATCAGCCCGATGATGATCACCCCGACGATGATGCCGATGATGAGAAAGTAGCGGTTAACCTTGTTGCTCTTTTTGGAGAACGCCGCGTTGGTGTTGAAGCCGGGGGGACGGGCGGTGCCGGCTTCGGCCAGATCATTCAAACTCACGCCGCGCGGAATGACCAGCGTGGCGTCCGTCTGCCGTTTGGGCGAGCTGGACGCGGGTGCCGGGGCGGCTCCTGCCGGCGCCGGCGCGGCGGCCACGGGCTTGCCATCGTCTATCTTCAGTTCCACCTGGCCGAAACGCAGAGTCTGGCCGGGCTTGAGCACCACTTCGGAAATCTTTTCGTTGTTGAGAAACGTGCCGTTGGTGGAATTCAAATCCTTGACGACGATGTCAGAACCGCGCAGCAGGATTTCGGCGTGATGGCTGGAAACGGAGGCGTCGGCAATCTGAAACGTGTTATCCTCAACCCGGCCCACGGTATTGCGCTCCACGTTCAACTCGAACGTGCGCCCGGTCATGCCCTGATTCAGGATAACGAGTTTGGCCATAGATTCTTTACGGGATTATGGGCGCGGCGCGGTTCAAGTCAAACGGAAATCTTGGGGGAACGCGCTTTTCATCCGCGTTTTTCAACGAGGGCGCGGAATTCTCCGAACAGCGGCGTGGAATCGTGCGGCCCCGGCGACGCCTCGGGATGATACTGCACGCAGAACACCGGCTTGGTCTTATGCCGCAAACCTTCGACCGTCTGGTCGTTCAAATTGATGCGATTGACCACGACCTCGGACGGCAGGCTTTTGGGGTCCACCGCGAAGCCGTGGTTTTGTGAGGTGATCTCGACTTTGCCGGAATCCAAATCCTTCACCGGCTGGTTGCCGCCGCGATGACCGAATTTTAATTTAAAAGTTTTTCCGCCGAACGCCTGGCCGAGAATCTGGTTGCCGAGGCAAATGCCAAAAATGGGAATGCCGGTGTCCAACAGCGTCTTCACTTCGCGCACGATGTAGTCGAGCGCCGCCGGATCGCCGGGGCCGTTCGAGAGAAAAATGCCGGCGGGCTTGTGCTTGAGCGCCTCGGCGGCCGTCGCGGTCGCGGGCAGCACCTGCGTGGCGAAACCGTGCTGCCGCAAGCGGCGGAGAATGTTGTATTTCATCCCGTAATCAAACGCCACAATCGGAATGTCGGCGGCCGGCAGCGGCTTGCGAAAGCTGCGCGCGTCGGCGACTTTTTTTAATCCACGCACCAAATCAAAGGCCGCACTCTGTTCATCTTTTTCGTCCCAGCGGAAAGCGGTTTTATGCGTGACTTCCTTGACGTAATCCACGCCGACGAACACAAATTCCTTCGCGCGCTTCACCGCCTCGGCCTCGGAAATATTCTCGGTGGAAATAAAGCCGTTCAACGCGCCGCGCACGCGCAATTTTTTCGTCAGGGCGCGCGTGTCAATGCCCTGGATGCCGGGAATGCCGTTTTCTTCCAGATATTTTTCCAGGGAAATGTCCGCGCGCCAGTTGCTGACCACCGGTGAGAGTTCGCGGATGACAAAGCCCGACGCGTGCGGCCGCCAGGATTCCACGTCCACGGTGTTGATGCCGTAATTGCCGATGAGCGGATACGTCATCGTGACGATCTGGCCTTTGTAGGACGGGTCGGTGAGGATTTCCTGATAGCCGGTCATCGAGGTGTTGAAACACACTTCGCCACAGGCGGACGCCTGCGCGCCAAAACCTGTGCCGTGAAATACCGAACCGTCTTCGAGGGCTAAAATGGCTTTCATCAAAAGTCCGAAAATTTATGCGAAAATTTTGCGCGAAGCAAAAGGTTTCACGCGGCCACCAATTCCGCGTCCGCTGCCCAAACTTTTTTGCCGGCCACAATCGTCGCCACCGCCCGGCCCTTGAGCTGCCAGCCGAAGAACGGATTATTTTTGGATTTACTGGCGGAATCTTCGCGGCGGAAAGTCCATTCCTCGTCGGGATCAAAAACCGTCACGTCCGCGTCCGCGCCGACGCTCAACGTGCCTTTGGCCAGATTCAGCAACCGCGCCGGATTGACGGTGAATTTGGCGATCAGGTCCGCGAGCGCAAGGCGTTTCGTGTGGACGAGCTGCATCAGCGAGAGCGCGAGCTCGGTTTCGAGACCGGTGATGCCGAACGGCGCGTAATCGAACTCCACTTCCTTTTCGTAATCGCAATGCGGCGCATGATCACTGCACAAAATGTCAATCGTGCCGTCGGCCAGGCCGGCGAGAATCGCCTCGCGATCCTTTGCGGAACGCAGCGGCGGGTTCATCTTGAAATTCGTGTCGTAGTTCGACCACGCGGGCAATTCACCCGGTTGCGTCGGCGCGAGCATTTTCCCGTCGGCGCTCCAAAATTTCTCGCTGCCGGCAATCGCCGCATCAGTCAGCGTGAAATGATGCGGACAGGCCTCGCCGGAAATTGTCACGCCGCGCTTCTTGGCCTCGCGCAAAAGCGCCACGCTGCCGGCCGCGCTCAAATGCTGGCAATGAATTTTTGCGCCAGTCAGTTCCGCGAGCAAAATATTCCGCGCAACAATCATTTCCTCGCCCGCCGACGGCCAGCCGCGCAGGCCGAGCGCCAGATTCCAATAGCCTTCGTGCATCACGCCGTCGGTCACCAGCGCGTAATCCTGGCAGTGATCAAAAATCGGGAGATCGAACATCTTCGCGTATTCGCAGGCCCGGCGCATGAGGTCGTTGTTTTGAATGCAATGGCCGTCATCGGTGATCGCGACGACGCCGGCTTTTTTGAGCGAGCCGATGGGCGCGAGTTCCTCGCCGGCGATATTTTTGGTGATCGCGCCGGTGACGAAAACATTGACCAAGCCCTGTTCACGGGCGCGTTCGTGGATGAGCGCCACCGTGCCCGCGCTGTCAATCGCAGGCGCGGTGTTCGGCATGCAGACGACGGAAGTGAAACCGCCGCGCGCCGCGGCCGCCGTGCCGCTGGCAATGTTTTCCTTGGCCGTCTGGCCGGGCTCACGGAAATGGACGTGTAAATCAATCAATCCAGGCGAAACCACTTTTCCCGAGGCATCAAAAATTTTAACGCCCGCCGGTGCGGAAAGGTTTTTGCCGACGGCGGAAATTTTTCCATCGAGGATGAGAACATCGGCAATGGAATCAAAATGGTTGGCGGGATCAACGACACGACCGCCGGTGAGAAGCAGCGAATTCATCGCGCCCAGCGTAGCGCAGCGCGGTTGACAAGGCAAGTGCGGGCGATTTAGTATGAACGCACGCAAATTTTTGCGGGCGTAGTTCAATGGTAGAACGGCAGTTTTCCAAACTG
>CAISEZ010000027.1 GCA_903884535.1 uncultured Verrucomicrobia subdivision 3 bacterium | reverse complement strand
ATCTAAAGTTTTCCTGTTTTTTTGAACCTATCTACCGAACCTGAGTCTGACATTCGACTATGATTCGCCATTTTTCTGCCGTTGAGATGGAATTACGAAAAAAAAGTCGATTTTCTTCGGACTGCCTGGGATGGGGCCCCAACGGACTAAATTCCCCGACCTCAGTGCAAAATGCGTTTATTTGCTTTTTTAGCAACCTCCTGCGCCGCTGGCGCTGTTTTTTCTCATTTTTGACCAAAAATCCCTTTTCATGCTGTTAAAAGCCATTTGGCGATGTCAAATTCGTCATTGCAACTACTTGTATTATAAGTACTTATAACTTCACGTCCGCATGGTGCTTGTGCTATATTCTTATCATGTTCATTTAACCTTGAAAGGAGTCGAACATGAAATTCAACGAGCTTCTCAATCGGGCGGCAGCGGTAATTCCCGCCTATCGCCAAATCGTCTTCAAAACTATCATTATCGCTTTTTGCGCAGGCGGCAGTCCTGGACGGATTAGTAATGTTTTCAGGAAATTCGCGCTGCTGCTCACGGGTGACGCCACCGTCAGGAAATTCTACAACTTTCTCAATTCCGGCAAGTTGCCATGGGATGCCTTGTGGGGATTCCTCGCCGGAATCATGGGCGATCCCACAGTGGCAGGCCGTCTGCTGGTCGGG
This sequence comes from uncultured Verrucomicrobia subdivision 3 bacterium, assembly GCA_903884535.1. Classification (GTDB taxonomy): domain Bacteria; phylum Verrucomicrobiota; class Verrucomicrobiia; order Limisphaerales; family UBA11358; genus UBA11358. The sequence continues at coordinate 1,064 of CAISEZ010000027.1, read as the reverse complement.
CTTGACGACACCACTTACGGCAAAACCGGCAAGGAAATCGCCGGGTGCGCCAGCCACTTTGATCATGCGGCCAAACAAAACTCCTCGAAGTGGATTTTCGGCCACTGCCGGGTTCTCGCCGGGCTGCTGCTCTTCGGGCATGGCCGCTGGGCCTGCCTGCCTTTCGCGCAAAAGCTCTACATGCCGCTTCCGAAAACCGTGAAATCCAGCGCCAAGCTGCCGCATGCCGAATGGCTCAAGACCAAATCCGGGATCGGCGCGGAACTGGTAATCAGACTCGCTCTGCGGTTTAAGCGTCCGGTATTGATCGTCTGCGACAGCTGGTTCGGAACAAAACCGCTGCTCGAGGAGGTTCGCGCTAAAATCGCTTTCGCCGTTCACATACTGTCCCGATTGCGCATCTCCGCCATTCTCTACGAGATGCCGGTATTTGTTCCCGGCAAACGCGGACGCCGCTCGAAGTTCGGCAAACAACTCGCAACGGTCAAGGTTCTTTCCGCTCAACTGCTCCAGTCCGCAAGATCGGCCATGATCCATATTTACGGCAAAAACCGCAAAGTCGAGTTCGCAGAGCTGATCTGCATGTCCAAGGCGTTCGGATGTCAGGTCAAAGTCGTTTTTGTATATTACAAAGGCTTCGCTTTCCCGCTTATCACCACCGACATTACGCTTACAGCAGAACAGATGATCGAGTTTTATTCCGCACGATGGAAAATCGAGAGCGGATTCAAAGAAATAAAGCAGGACATCGGAGCCATCGACTCCCAGTGCCGCAAACCTCTTGCCGTTGAAAACCATTTCGACCTCTGTTGCTTTGCCATGTCACTGACATGGATTTATGCGTTCAAACTTGATCATGCACCTGACCGGAGACATCCGGGCAAACGCACCGGAGCTTTTGCATTCGCCGACATCCGCCGGAAAATCTCCGGCGAACTTGCCGGGGAGTCCATTTTACAGGGGAGATGCCCTGAAGGACTCATCCCCGCCGTTAAATTCGTCTGCTCATCAATTTTCCGCTGGGCTTCATGAACTAAAATTTCAATTTTCAGGAAAACTTCAGT
>CAISEZ010000026.1 GCA_903884535.1 uncultured Verrucomicrobia subdivision 3 bacterium | reverse complement strand
AGGTTCAAGTCCTGTCGTGGGCACCATATTTGATAATCGCTAGTAAATCCAATGGTTTCGAGACGCTTTATCTATGGAACTCCCTGAAAGCGGCTCCACGGCATTTCCCGGCTTGTGACCCCGTGATTTTCTGTTATCCTCTGCGACTCATTTGTGGATATCGCCAAAGAAATCCAGCGGCGGCGCACGTTCGCCATCATTTCGCATCCTGACGCGGGTAAAACCACGTTGACGGAGAAGCTGCTGCTTTACGGCGGCGCGGTGCAACTCGCTGGCTCTGTAACCGCGCGAAAAAACCAGCGCGCCACGACGTCTGACTGGATGGAACTGGAAAAGAAGCGCGGCATTTCCATCAGCTCGACGGTGCTGCAATTTGATTACGACGGCTACCGGCTCAACCTGCTCGACACGCCCGGCCACAAAGATTTTTCCGAAGACACCTACCGCGTCCTCACTGCCGTGGACGCGGTGGTCATGGTGATTGATTCCGCCAAAGGCATCGAGCCGCAGACGCGAAAATTATTTGAAGTCTGTCGCCAGCGCGGTGTGCCGATCTTCACCTTCATGAACAAGTGCGACCGGCCGATGAAAGAGCCGCTCGCGCTGCTGGACGAGCTGGAGCGCGTGCTGGGCATCGGTGCGTTCCCGGTGAACTGGCCGATTGGCAATGGCGCGGATTTTCAAGGCGTCTATGACCGGCAGACGAAAACGATGCACACCTTTGAGCGCGTCGTGGGCGGCAAGTATCGCGCACCGGTTTCCGTCGGCGGACTGCACGACCCGGAAGTGCGCGGCAATTTGAGCGAAGCCGACTTTGCCAAAACCGTCGAGGAACTCGAGATGCTCGAACACGCCGGCGAAATCTTTGATGATGCCGCCGTGCTCGCCGGCAAAAGCACGCCGGTGTTCTTCGGCAGCGGCGTGAATAACTTCGGCGTGCAGCTTCTGCTCGACGGTTTTCTGAAACATTCGCCCGCGCCCAAATCGCGCGTGATGGGCGGCATCGAGATCGCGCCGGAGAATCCCGCGTTCAGCGGTTTCATTTTCAAGATCCAGGCAAACATGGATCCGAAACACCGCGACCGCATCGCGTTCATCCGCGTTTGCTCCGGCAAATTTGATCGCGACATGACCGTGCATCACTCGCGCTCGGAGAAAAAAGTCCGCCTGTCCAGTTCGCACAAACTTTTCGGCAACGAACGCGAGACCGTGGATGAGGCATATCCCGGCGACGTCATCGGCCTCGTTGGCCACGACAGCTTTGGCATCGGCGACACGTTGACGACGGATCCGAAAATTCTCTACAAAGAAATCCCGCGCTTCACGCCGGAAGCGTTTTCATATCTGCATAATCCGAACACGGGAAAATACAAACAATTCCGCCAGGGTCTCGATCAGTTGTTGCAGGAAGGCGTCATCCAGGCTTTGTATTTGCGCAACTCGTCCATCAAAACGCCGCTGCTCGCCGCCGTTGGTCCGTTGCAGTTTGAAGTCGTGCAGTTCCGGCTCGAAAGCGAATACGGCGCGGAATCCCGCCTTGAATCTGCGCCCTGGAGTGTCGTCCGGTGGCTGCCAGTTGACATCACCGAAGACGCGCTCGATGCACTGTCGCTGCCGACCGGCGCGAAGCTCGCTTACGACCTCGGCAAAAATGCCGTCGTGCTGTTCCAAAACGAGTGGTCTGCGAACTATTTCGGCGAGACGAATAAGAATACGCCGCTGTCCGCGCTGCCCGTGCAAACGGCGAAAGAATAATTTAGATGCCCACCATCCTCTCCGCTTCCGAAATCACCGTGCGTTACGGCGATCGCACCATCCTCGATAACACCACGCTGGGGATTCAGGAAGGCGAACGCCTCGGCCTCGTCGGGCGCAATGGTGCGGGCAAGACGACTTTTCTGCGCATCCTGGCCGGCCTGCAAAACCCCGACACGGGCGAAGTGGCGCGCCAAAAAGATCTCGTCGTCAGTTATCTGCCGCAGGATTTCATGCTCGATGCGAGCAAGAACGTGGAGGAAAATATTCGCGACGGCGCGAAGCCGGTGTTGGATTTGATCGCCGAATTTGAATCGCTGCCGCACGACTCGAAACGGCACGCCGATCTGGAGCATCACATCCAGGTGCTCGAAGGCTGGACGCTGGATCAGCGCATCGAAATCGCGATGGCGCACCTGAATTGTCCCGCCGCCAACCGCAGCATCGACACGCTCTCCGGCGGCGAGAAGCGTCGCGTGGCGATGGCACGGGCGATTGTTTCCAGTCCGGATTTTCTGATCCTCGACGAACCGACCAACCATCTTGATCCGGAATCCATCGAGTGGCTGGCGGAATTTCTCGAGGAATTTCACGGCACGTTTCTGGTCGTGACGCATGACCGCTATTTTCTCGATCGCGTGGTCAAGCGGATGATCGAGTTGTCCGACGGGAAGTTTTTCTCGCACGACGGCAACTACACGGAATATCTGCTCGCCAAAGCCGAACGCCAGTCGGCCGATGCGACCGTGGAACACAAGCGCCAGATGTTTCTGAAAAAGGAACTCGCCTGGGTGCGCCAAGGCCCGCGCGCGCAACGCAGCAAACAGAAGGATCGTTTCGAGCGCTACTACGATGAGGCGGCGAAGTCCGGCCCGGTCATCGAGGAAGACGTGGAGCTCGTCATCCCGCCGCCGCCGCAGCTCGGCAATCGCACCGTGGATGTCACCGACTTGGGCATGACCATCGGCGGGAAAAAATTGTTTTCCGGCTTCACTTACAGCTTCGCCAACGGCCAGCGCATCGGCGTCTGCGGACGGAACGGCCTTGGCAAAACGACGATGCTCAAGGCGATCATCGGCCAGTTGCCAGCGACCGAAGGCACGGTGAAAACCGGCCAGCTCACGAAATTCAATTACGTGGATCAAGGCCGGCTGCAATTGAACGAAGACCGCACGGTGCTCGACGAGGTGGCCGACGGAACGGAGTTCGTGCAATGGGGCGATGTCAAAATTTCCGTCCGCTCTTATTTGAAACGCTTTTTGTTTTCCGACGACCGCATTCTGACGCTCGTCAAAAAACTGAGCGGCGGCGAACGCAGCCGTTTGCTGCTCGCGCGCATTCTGAAAAGCGGCGGCAACTTTCTGATTCTCGACGAACCGACGAACGACCTCGATCTGCCGACGTTGCGTGTGCTGGAAGAGGCGTTGATTGCGTTTCCCGGCGTCGTGCTCGTGGTGAGCCATGACCGTTATTTTCTGAATCGCGTTTGCACGGACGTCCTCGCGTTCGAGGGCGATGGCAAAATTGCGCACAGCGTCGGCGATTACGATTATTATTTGGAGAAGAAGCAAAAGGCAGCCGTAGCGGCGGCTCGGCAGAGCGCCGCCATTCTTGCCACGAACAAGGCCGAGAAATCGGCGGCACTCGCCCGAGATGCCGCTACGAAAACAGTGAAGGCGCGCAAACTTTCGTTCAAAGAAACCCGCGAGTTGGAAGGCATTGAGGAACATATTCGCACCGTGGAAGCCGACGTGGCGCGCATCGAAGGACTTTTCGCCGACCCGGAATTTTTCCGCAAACACGCCGCACAAGTGCACCAGCTCACGTCCGAACTCGACGCGGCGAAGGCGAATGTCCCGAAGCTTTACGCGCGCTGGGAAGAACTGGAAGCCATCAAGTCCGCGAGTGAAACAAAATCACCGGCGGCGTGACTGACGTGAAAGACCGCGAGGCAGACTTGCGCGCGCGCCGGATCATTCAGGCAAAACGCGCCTTCGCTGATGCGCGGTGACGGCTCGCCTTTCAGCTGGATCGGCCGGCGTCGACTCAACTCCTGGATGTAAGCTGGAAAATCCGCATAGCCCCCGGCAACCACTTGCTTGAGGCCGACAAGCCGGAACTCGCCGCGGCTGCCGGGCGCCACATGCTTCATCAACTCAACCGTCACGCGGCCCATCGTGTAACGCGGATTGATTTCCACAATCGGCTTGAGCCGGATCTTGCCGTCCGCCGCGCGATAGGCAAAGGCGTCGAGGCTGAGCGGGCCGGAAAAATGCACGCGGCGCAGCTCGGCTTCGAGCATCTCGAATATATCCGCGAACAGCGCGTGCAACCGTTGCGCGATGTCCGGCGGTTCGGGAAACAGCGCGATCAGGTTCGCCGGAATTTTTTTCTGATGTCCAGGCAGCGCCACGTTGGCTTGAAACTGACCGCGTGCGTCGTTGATCAAGCCGGTGTAGCCGCAGAGTTTCAGTCCTTCATCCGACATTTCCAATTGCACTGAAAAATCCAGCACGCGTTCCAGCCACGGCTCGGCGACCAGTTGCTGCTGATTCGCCACCGCGTTCGCAATCCAGCGCCGATGTGTTTCCAAAATCTCCGGCTCGAACAGGCGCATTGCATTGCTGCCCGCGAGGCCGAGCGATTCTTTGATGACAATTTTGTGGTGGCCACGCTGCCGAATAGTCGCGATAGCGGCGAGGGCTGCCGCAAGGGAATGCACCGGCACGCCGACTTCGTTTTCCTTGCAAAGCCAATCGTCGCCGGTAGGGCGGCGTTGCTGCGCCGCCTCTTGGTTTGGGCTGCGCGGCAGCGCAGCCCGACCAATGAGAACTTGTTTCAACAACGCCGCACTCCACGCTTTTGAGTAAAGCTGCGCGATATCAGGATTGAAACTTCCACCCGCCGTGCGCTGCTCGCCGGTGAGATTGGCGAAAATCGGTTCGAGCAATTCCACGCTGTCCGGTCCCCACGCCCACGGGCGCAAGCGGCCCAGCTTGCGCGACGCGAGATTCGCGCGGCTTTCCAGCCCCACAAATTCCGGCAGCGCAAAACCGGCCTGCTTGATGCCGCTCAAAAATTCTACCGACGGCTTTTCGTGCACCAACACGATATCGTCCTGCCGGCACAAAAACTGTGGCAGGTTCGCAAGGTCGCGCGCGAGCTGCGCCTGATGCTTGGTGGGATTGAACGATTTGCCATGCGCGATGCGGGCTTCGGCAAACGGATTGAAAACAAAAACATTCGGCGTGCGGCCTTTGGATTGCGAAAACACGTCGAGCTGCGCAATGAATTCCGGGTCCAGTCCGGCCGCGCGGCGGCCCGCGACATTGAGCGAAAACCCTTTCGCGCGCTGCGGTGACAACGGAAATTTCAGCTGGCGGCAGAACGCTTCCCAATCGCTTTCACTCGGATTTTTCCAGCGGCGAAACCATTTCAAACCGTAGGCAACATGGCCGATTTCGTCGCGATAAATTTTTTCGAGCAATTTGGCGGTGGCGGCATCGCCGACCATCGCGAAGCCTTTTGCAAAGTGCCGCGCGAAATCCAGATTCGCCTGCTCGAACGTCAGGCAGAGGCTGGAAACGTAGTCCATCGGATTTTCCATGACGGAAACCGAGCGCCAGAAATAGCCGCTCACCGGCAGTTCACCAAAGTGGATGCCGCAATCTTTCATGCGGTCGAGATAGAGTTGCGTGTGCTCCTGCTCGTCCTTGAGCGTCTGGAAAACGCCTTTGCGAAACGCGGCGGGCGCATCGGGAAAACGCAGGAGCACCAGCGCCATCAACTCGGTGGCGAGCAGTTCGTGATTCGCAAAAAAATGCAGCAGTTTGCCGCGCTCGCTCGCCTGCTCCAGATTTTTCGTGCCAGGAAAACTGTCGCGCGCTTCGCCGGTGGCTTTGAATTGTAACTCCTTGGGGCGGCCGGGAGTCACCGGCGTGACGAACGCGGAACCGGGACGCTCGTCCGTCACCTCCGCCGTCCGTTGAAGTTTTTCTTCCAGCGACGTCGCAAACAAAATCCGCTCGGCATATTCACGCAGTTCCATTGAATCGGGAATGGCGTAACATTTACGCGGGAAAAATGCGAGCGCGACTTACTCGTTCCGTTTGAATCAAGCCGTCGGGGCAATCGGCGGCGGCACGGGCGCATCCGTTTTTTTCGACGGATGCAGCGGCTCGTTGATGCGATACGGCTTGAGCGCGGCGTAAATGTTCTTAGCCAGACCGGACTTCGCAAACCCGACTGCTTTCGCGCCCTTCATTTTGAACATGCGTTCAAAATCCGCCGCCATGTAATGCTGCACGACGGGATAGTGCATGAAATTTTTCAGCACTTCCTCGCGGTGGTTGGCGATGATGTCCGTCGTGATCAAAACAAAATGCAGATGGCTTTTGTTTTTGCGCAACGCTTCACGGCCGATCATCATCAGCTTGGCTTCCAGCGCCTGATCAAACAACTGCTCCACCGGATCGGATGAAATCTCGTCGCTCATCACGCCGTCTTCACTTTGAGTTTGTGGCCTTTGAGTTCCGCGCGGTTCAGCTTGGCGATGATGCCATTGGCATGTTCGGACGCTACATCCACGAACAGATGCCGCTCGCGCACGTCCACCTTGCCGACAACTTTGCCGGGCAAGCCGGTTTCGCCCGCGATGGAATTCACCACATCAATCGGTGCGATGCCCATTTCTTCGCCGACATTCATGTGCAGCCGCGTCTGGTTCGCGGGCGTCTTGCGGTCGGGCTTTATTTTCGATCCCGGCTTCGCCATGACTTCCACCGGCGCGACCGGCGCGGGCTTTACGGATGCAAGAATCTGCTCGTCAGAAAAAGTCTGAACCGCTGCGGGCTGGATTTCAGCAGCCGGTTGAATTTCCGGCGCGGCCTTGATCACGGGCGCGACCGGCACGATGGGTTTGGCGGGCGGCGGCGTGACCACTTTTGCTGGACGGGGCGCGGCAGGCTGCCACGGCGTGACTTTTTCCACGGGGCGGCTCGGCGCGCGAACACTTCGGTCATCGCGCATCGGACGATCGTCCTGCCGGCGCGGCCGTTCCTCGCGGCGATCGTCGTAACGCGGGCGTTCGCCGCGATCCGGCGGCCGGCTATCGCGGTAATCCGGCCGTTCTGACCGCGCGGGCGGCGCGGAAATTTCTTCGCGTGCCGGCTTGGCCGCTGCTTCTTCGCCGCCGCCTTTCAACATGTGAATCAACGCCGATGCGATGTCCGTGGAATTGAAACCTTCCTCCAGCAGCCGCTCGACGAGATGATCCTGTTTCTTAAATTCAGCCGCCGTCAACGTGGCGCGCAGCTTGTCCAAAAATACGCTGGCGCGCGCCTCGTGGACTTCGTCGGCGGTCGGAATTTTCCCGCGCTGGATGCGTGTGTTGGTGAACCGCTCGATGTTGCGGATTTGAAACAGTTCGCGACCGGAAACAAAGGTAATCGCGCGGCCGGCGCGGCCGGCGCGGCCCGTGCGGCCGATGCGATGCACGTAATCCTCGCCGTCGTAAGGCAGATCGTAATTGAAGACGACTTGGATGTCGTCCACGTCAATGCCGCGCGCGGCGATGTCGGTAGCCACAAGAAATTCGAGGCCGGACTTGCGAAATTTGTTCATCACGCGGTCGCGTTGCGCCTGGTTCATGTCGCCGTGCAAACGGTCGGCCATGTAGCCCTGCGCCTCAAGCTGGTCCACGAGATCGTCCACCATGCGCTTGGTATTGCAGAAAATGATGCCCAGCTTCAGATCATGCAGATCGATCAGCCGCGTCAGCAGATCCATTTTGTAGCGGCGGTCCACCTCGTAATAAATCTGTTCGACCGTCGGCACGGTCATTTCCTTCTGCTCGATTTTGACATTTTCAGGATCACGCGAATATTTTTCGATCAGGTCGCGGATCGGCCGGGGCATCGTGGCGGAAAAGAAAACCGTCTGCCGTTCTTTTGGCGCATCTTTCAAAATGGTTTCGATGTCGTCGCGGAAACCCATGTTCAGCATCACGTCGGCTTCATCGAGAATGACCATCTTGATCGTGTCCAGCCGTAGCGAACCACGCCGCATGTGATCCATCACGCGGCCTGGCGTGCCGATGACGATTTGCGCGCCCTGCCGCAGACCGAGAAATTGCCGTTCGTAAGATTGCCCGCCGTAAATCGGCAGCGCCGTGATGCCACGCTTGAAAAACGCGAGCTTGTGAACTTCCTCGGCGACCTGCACCGCAAGTTCGCGCGTCGGACAAAGAATCAGCACCTGCACCGCGCGCAACGTGGGCACGACTTTTTCAATCGCCGGAATGGCGAAGGCCGCCGTTTTGCCGGAGCCGGTCATGGACTGGCCGACGATATCTTTGCCGGTCAGCAAAATCGGAATGGCGGCGGATTGGATTGGCGAGGCTTGCTCGAAGCCGAGTTTATCAATGGCCTTGAGGATTTCAGGCGTCAGGCCGAGTTCGGAAAATAGTTTGGTGCTCATGCGTTTGGTCTCTGCGACCGATTGAACATAACCGAAAATCGTAGACAAAGAGAGCTAAATCTTGGCATCGCCAAAAATTGCGCGGCGTGGATCCGCTCCGGTCAGACGCCGCCAATCCACTTGCGGTCTTCCCAGACAGCCTTGATCGAAGTCAGATTGCGGGCATCAAAAATATTTTTCGCGGCAGCGACGACGTTCCCCTTTTTCAGATGGTGGCAGGCATCGCTCGCGCTGATGGCGACGAATTGCAGGATGCTCGGATCGCGATAGCAGTCGATCATGCAACGCGTGCAGCCATCGCGGATGAGCTTGGAATCGTCCCAGTCATAAACTTTGCACATCGGCTTCTCCCAAAAATGGCAGCGATATAAATCGAGATTCCAGTCGAGGTAAAAATACTTGTGGCCGCCGAGGCAGCCGAACTTTTCCTTTTCGCCGCGCAGATGCCGCTGCATTTCGTCGAGCGACTCGGTCGGATTCACCACCGGATAACCGCTGTGCTTTTTCATCCGCTTGATTTTTTCAAACAGCTCGATGAGCTCGACGTTGTTGAAATTAACCAGGCCGCTGTCGCTAAAGCTCAGATAGCTGCTCGCCAGCGTGGTCAACGGATAGCTAAACGTGCAACTTTTGAATTCCAGCGACTCCAGAAAGGCCGGCAATTTTTCGTAATCTTCAATCAGCCGGCTCGCCGTGATGCTGGCGGTGGTTTGGATGCCGACGGAATGAAAAAACTGGTTGGCCCGCTTGATTTTTTTGCAGACGTCCGGCAGGCCGCGGTTTTTTTCATGCGCGGCGATGTCGTGCGCGTCAATGGACATGATGACGCTGCTCATGCCGTCGCCGGCGAGGTCGTGCATGTTTTGATCGGTCCACAAACCGCCGTTGGTGCAGATCATCGGATGAAGGCCACGCTCGGCGGCGTAGCGCGTCATGGCGCGCAGATCGCGGTGCACCATTGGCTCGCCGCCGACGAAGAGCAGATATCCGATATGATTTTTCACCGCGATATCAATGACGTCGCGCGCCTCCTGGAGCGTGACGCTGCGCCGCGCCTTGGGATCAAATTTGGAACGGGCAAAACCGCAGAAGCCGCAGTCGGCATTGCACAGGTTGGTGATGGCGAATTGCAGATAGCCGGGCCCGCCGTGATCCAGCACTTCCTTAAAAAGTTGGAACCCGCTTTTTTTCGGCCGGACCACCGGCTGGGAAAAATCGGGTGTGGCCGGCGGCGGACTCGGGACCGGCGGCTGACTGGAACTGGCTGGCGGTTGACGGCTCACAAATCGGTGAAATTGTGGCGACAAAAAATGTGGCGGGCAAATCTTCTTTCTGCGGCTGGCCACGGAACGCGCATTTTCGCTTTGCGCCCGGGCGCGGGAAAGTTTAACGTCTGCTTGGTTTGTCCGATGGTGTAATGGTAACACAGCGCTCTTTGGAGGCGTTATTCATGGTTCGAATCCATGTCGGACAGCCACTTAAATTCCCCAATAAAATCAACGATTTCCTGCGGTTTTCAAGTGCAAATATAATCTTCAATTTGAAACTGGCAAGGGGGTTTTTTAGATGAAAATTTGGTTTTCCCCTGACACTTAATTCGCACGGGGCGGATGGGTTGAGCGTTGATTGTGCAGCTTTTATTTTCACCAGCTTTGTCCATCTGCAAAATTTGAACCATCCTCACTTCGCGCCACTGAAATCAACCATCATGGCCCATCAAAAAATATCCGCAAAGACCTTGGTTCTGAAGATCGGGAGTTTCTGCCCGACTCTTTTCACGCAGCACGCAAGCCGCCGTTGTTAGCTCAGATTTTTGGATGACACCGGAGTTGAAGGAAGCGGCCCAAGCGCTGCAAAAAGCCTGGGAAATCAGCAGCGGCTATACCGGATAAACCTATCTGAACGGTGGCGTGACACTGATCACTGGCAATGGATCCCTGGGCGCGGCGTCCACCGCCGCGACGGTGAATCTGGACGGCGGCACGCTCGCGGCCAATAGCACCTTTTCTTTGGACAATGGCAGCGCGGCCTCCGCGCGATTCGTCTGACTCAACAGCCCCGGCGGCGGCTTGGCCGCGACGGCCGGCAATACGTTGACCGTCGATGGCGTGATCGGCAGTGCAGCTGGTGCCGGCCCGTTGACCATTGGCCTTCCAGCTATGACTGCTAACAGTAACACCGCAGGATTATTGCCGGGCACAGGCACGGACACGGCGAACTTTACTCCGGTCTATGCCACCGGCACGGTGGTTCTAACCAATGCAAATTATTATACCGGGGGCACGATTCTGCAAAGCGGCACGCTGAACATTAATGGCATCAATGCGCTCGGCGGCGGCAACTATGGCGGCCTGACTTTTAATGGCGGCACGTTGCAATATGCGGCCGGCTTCACTGGCAACAACGGTTCGTCGGATCTGACGGCCATCGGCACGGCGGGCATTACCTTCGCTGCCGGCGGTGGGACGATTGATGTGAACGGCAACTCTATCAACTATTCAGGCTCTATTGGGAATGATGGCAGCGGCGCGCTGACCGTGAAGAGTTCGCTGGCGAACGGCGTGTTAACCTTGCAAGGCGCCAATACCTTCACGGGAAACACGACGCTCACAAATGTGACTGTGCTGGCCAATAATGTCAGCGGTTCGGCCACCGGTTCGGGCAATGTGACGGTGCAAAATGGAGCCACGCTGGCCGGCACGGGCGCAGTTGGCAACTCTGTCAGCGTGGTTGCCGGCGGCACACTCGCTCCGGGCAATCCGCTCGGCACCTTGAGCATTGGCAACAATCTCACGCTTGCTGCCGGCAGCACCACTTGGCTGCAAGTGCAACACTCGCCACTCACCAATAATACCGTGACGGTTGCGGGCCCCCTGACTCAGGGTGGCACATTGGTCGTGACCAATAGCGGTGGGTCCGCCTTTGCCGCCGGCGACAGTTTCGCTTTGTTTAGTGCCGCTGGTTACAATGGCGCGTTCGGCAGCATTAACTTGCCGGCGTTAAGTCCGGGTCTGCTTTGGAGCACATTCCGGCTCGCCGTGGACGGCACACTGGGCGTTCTAAGCACTAATCCTCCGGCCATAAATAATGTTTCCGTAGCCGACAACAACCTGGTTTTACAGGGAACGAACGGCACGCCCAACTGGTCATATACCATTTTGTCGTCCACGGATCTCACTTTGCCGCAGGCGCAATGGCTGGTAGCAGGCACTGGTTTTTTTGATGGTGGCGGCAATTTCACTTGGACCAATATCCCGAGCGCGAACAATCCCCAGCAATTTTACGTCATCAAGGTGCAATGACGCCGGCCTTGCGCGGTGTCAGCTTTAGGCCGTTTCCGAACGTGCCTTTCCAGGACGATGTTTTATGCTATGCGCCCGAATGCAAACTCATTGGCCAATTCCAAAACCGGCAAGCCGCTTGATGGATCAGAAAACCAATCCAAGTCAATTCATGGCCGCGCAAGCCAATTACAAATCGAATTAACACCGCCCGCTTTTTATGCTCACCAACCGGCTCGCCCGCGAAAAATCGCCCTACTTGCTCCAGCACGCGCACAATCCCGTGGACTGGTTTGCTTGGAACGACGAGGCTTTCACGAAGGCGCGCACGGAAAACAAACCGATTTTTTTGAGCATCGGCTACTCCACCTGCCATTGGTGTCATGTTATGGAACGGGAATCGTTTGAGCAGGAAAACGTCGGCGCGTTTTTGAACGAACATTTTGTCAGCATCAAAGTTGACCGCGAGGAACGGCCGGATGTGGACAAAATTTACATGACGTTCGTGCAGTCCACCACCGGCAGCGGCGGCTGGCCGATGAGTGTTTTTCTCACGCCTGAATTAAAACCATTTTTTGGCGGCACCTATTTCCCACCGGACGCGCGGCATGGCCGCCCGAGTTTTTTACAGTTGCTGGAACAAATTGCCGGACTTTGGCGCGAACGGAAAATGGAAATCGTCGCGTCTGCCGATGAATTGCACGCGCGGCTGGAACTTCTCACCGCGCGCGAAGCCAAAGCCGATCTGCCGCTGACGCCAGAAATCCTCAAGCGTGCGCTAGAAACATTCAAGGAGGGTTACGATGCGAACAACGGTGGGTTTGGTGGTGCGCCCAAATTTCCGCAGCCAAGCATTCCGTCGCTGGTGTTGCGCGCCGCGAAACGCTTTGGCGATGACGCTGCGGTGAAAATGGTGTTGCACACTTGCGACCGCATGAATGCTGGCGGAATTCACGACCAGCTTGGTGGCGGATTTGCACGCTACGCGGTGGATGCCGAGTGGTTGGTCCCGCATTTTGAAAAGATGCTCTACGATAATGCGCAGCTCGCGCAGCTTTATCTCGACGCGTATTTGGTCAGCGGCGTTGCGCGCCACGCGGACACCGTGCGCGATATTTTGGATTATGTGTTGCGCGACATGACACATGCCGCCGGCGGATTTTTTTCCGCCGAAGACGCCGACAGCGAAGGTCACGAAGGGAAATTTTATTGTTGGACCAAGGATGAACTATCCAAGCTGCTCACCGTCGAGGAATTCAACGTCGCGGCAAAATATTTTGGCGTCACGGCGGAAGGCAATTTCGTGGATCACAGCCATCCCACACCGCTGGCCGGTCAAACTGTTTTGAGCGTGGTGGATCCGTTCCGTAGCAGCGGACGTGAGTCCGCTCAAACTTCCAACCCGCTCGCTGAAAAGAATGAGCCGACTCACGTCGGCTGCTGCGATGAAGAGTTACTTGCGTCCGCCAAAAATAAAATGTCGGCAGCGCGCGCCCAGCGCATCCGTCCGCATCTCGACGACAAAATCCTCGCCTCGTGGAACGGGCTGATGCTCGGCGCGTTTGCCCGCGCCGCCGCCGTTTTGGGAGAGGATAAATATCGCGTGGCGGCGGAAAGAAATCTTGAATTTATCCGGGCTAAACTGTGGGAGTCGCCGGTTCAGTCCGCAATCCGCAATCCGCAATCCGCAATTCACGGCACGCTCTTTCATCGGTGGCGCGACGGCGAGCGCGACGCGGTGCAACTGCTCGAAGGCTATGCGTTCCAGCTTTCGGGCGTCATCGAACTATACGAAGCCACGCTGGAACCGCGCCATCTGGATTTTGCCATCGAGTTGGCCGTCGCGATGCTCGCGAAATTTTTCGATGCGGCTGACGGCGGCTTCTGGCAAAGCCCCGCCGGTGCCGGCGATTTGATTTTGCGCGTGAAGGACGATTACGACGGCGCGGAGCCGAGCGGCAATTCCGTGGCCACGCTCGCCCTGCTGAAACTGGCCGCCATCACGTGCCGCGAAGATTTCAAGTCAGCCGCCGAAGCCACGCTGCAATTGTCCGCGCACCGGCTGCGGAGCCAGCCCGCCGCGCTGGCGTTCATGCTGCACGCGCTGGATTTCTGGCTGGATGAACCGCGCCGCGTGGTCGTCGCTGGTGAAAATAATTCCGTCGGATTTCAACCATTGCTTCGCGCGGCGCACTCCATTTACCAGCCGAACAAGATTATTCTCGGCAACACCGGTGCGGTCGAGCCGTTCGCCAAAACGCTGCCGGTGAAAAATGTGGCGGTCACTTACGTTTGCGCCGGCCAAACTTGCCAGCCGCCGACTTCGGAGCCGGCGACGGTAAAGGAGTTGTTGATTTAACTATTTACCGTTTTTCAACTTTGTTTGGGCCTTGTCAATCCAGGGCTGAAGCTCGCTTTTAAGAGTTGCATCATGTTTGAGAACGTTATTCCAGGAAGAAACAGCGTTTTCATAGTCGCCATTGATGAAATCAAGCATTCCTTTATCGTAGTCAACTTCAAATGAGTCACCGCTGAACAAACTGATTGCCTTGGAACAATCCTCAATTGCACCAAGTCTATCACCTTTGCTGTAACGCGCCCAACCGCGAGTTCCATAGGCACGGCAATTTGTTGAATTGAGTTGAATTGCCGTGCTTGCATCGGCAATTGCAGCATCAAAATTTTTCATTTCAAACTCGTTCCATGCAATGTCATTGTAAATAAGTGAATTGTTCGGACTAAACTTTAGCGCTTGGTTCAAATCAGTGATAGCGTCTTGAAACCTACCTTGCAAGGTTTCGACGTAAGATCTCAAAACATACGGATGATAATTTGTTGGATTTAGGTTGATAGATTTCTTGTAGCTTGCAATAGCCCCTTCAAAATCGCCTTTATTACGTTGCGCCACACCTCGATTGTCATATGCAGCAACGCTTTTAGGATTTAATTTAATGACTTTATTGAAGTCGACAATTGCGCCATCAAATTCTTTTATTCCCTCTTTTGCCTGTGCGCGGTCAAAATAGACCGCTTTGTTTGTCAGGTTAAAATCAATTGCCTTGTTGAAATCAGAAATGGCGCCAGCGAAGTCTTTTTTCCTCGATTTATAATTTCCACGATCGGCGTAAAACATCCAATTTGTAGGGTTAAGTTCTATGGCCTTATCCTGGTCGGCAATCGCACCATCCAAATCATTTAATTTTTGCTTCGCGATTGCCCGGCTGGCATAGCCTTCAGCTAACTTCGGATCTAGTCGAATGACATGGTTGAAATATCCAATCGCAGCCTCATCGTTGGTTTGCAGGTGACAAATTCTGCCAAGATAATTGTATGCCGATATGCTTTTCGGGTTGAACTGAATCACTTGGATAAAATCGGTGCGAGCCGCCGTGAGATCATTTTTTTCATATTCGGCCAATGCACGGGTGTGAAATGCAAACAGGTTGGTCTCATTCAAAGTTATTGCCTGTGTCGCATCGGCAATCGCATAGTCCAAATTGGTTTTCAAATATTGAACATACGCCCGTCCCGCATATGCAAAATAATCCTTCGGATTAAGCATAATCGCGTGGGAATAATCCATCGAAGCGTTGTCCAATTGCCCCAAATGACGTTCCGCCATCGCCAGATTTGCGAACGCAGCCGAACTCTTCGGGTTTAGCCTGGTGACGCGGCTGAAACACTCAACGGCACCATTCCAATCATGCGAATCCATCTTCGATCCGCCCTCCATGAAAAGAGTAGTTTCATCTTTTCTGGCACCGCATCCCACCGCGATAATGCACGTCAAAAGGCATGAAATAGTAGAAGATGCCAGCCTATTTGAAATGCCCATACACGATTGTAAGCAAAAAAGTTTTATAGGAGCAAGTTGTCGTTCAGAAATAGCCTTTGGCTCGATTGTGCTAGGCGACTCATTCAAAACAGTTGTTTCTCTACCCATTGCCGTCCGAAAACACCCTGACCAACCGCTGGACTACCCGGCAATTTTCACTTCAAGCCCATCACCAGAATCACCAGGTCAATCACAAACAACAGGACGATGGTGATTTCCAGCCAGACCATCACGCGGTTGTTCTGGTCCTGCTTGAGAATCAGGTAAAGGTCGTCGAGCGTCTTGAGCTTGCCGTTGATGGTGCGGTGCCAGTCCGCGAGATGAAAGCGCGAGGCGATTTTTTCGTAGATGCGGGCGAGGTGCCAATCGCCGAAAAACTTGGTGATGTTGGACAGCTCGTCGTTGAAGCGCGCCATGTCGATGCGGATTTCGCGCAGCTCGCGCAAAATGTCGCCGCGCGAACGCAACGGCCGTTCGCCGAGGTCGCGATAGGAACGTTCCAGCGCGTCGTCCAGCAACCGGTCGTAGGCTTCGAGTTCCGCGAGTTGGAGGTTGGCGAGTTCCATGATGTAAAGCGACTCGTCGAAATCCGCCGGCTCGTCCACGAGCAGGGCCGCATCCCAGTCAATGACGACAAGGTCGTTGTCATAATAGCTCAAGTAGCGCGCGGTGGATTCCTCGGCTTCCTGTTTCGAAAGCCGCTCCATTTCCTCCTCCTGCGTGAGCAGCGCGGCGATCTGCCGGCGATGCGCCTGAAACCATTGCTCCGCATTCATGGGTTCGTTTTCAATGTTTAGCACCGGCGCAGCGAGGCAAAAAACCGTGTAGGCTTCCTCCTCGGGCAACTGCGGCTGCGGCCGGATCAAATGCCCGCTCAGCTCGCCGATGACCTCCTGCGCGAGGCGATGGACTTCGTCGTGCAACGAGCCGTTGCTGAATTGCAAATCGTGAAACGCGACCAGGTCTTCGACGTGATTGACCGCGAACGGCACGCGCGCGGTGATGCTGATCGCGCCGACGGGCAGCAGCTTGATGACGCGTTCGACGCGCACCGCACCGAGCGGACCGATGCGTTCCATCGGCGGCAGACGAACCATCTGTGGTTTGTAAAAAAAGAGCTGGCGCGGGCTGCGCTTGCTGGCGTCCACGGCGAACTGCGCCACCGGCTGGCCGAGCAAGGTTTGGATCGGTTTCCGCGCCGTGTCGTAGGCCACGTCGAACGCGTAGATGTAAACCACCTCGCCTTGGTAGCGGCTGGCTGGGTTCGCTTTCATCCTGTTGCACTCTAGTCCACAAAATCGAAATTATGAAGTGAGAATTATGAAAGTAGAAATGCATCAGCACCGGCTGCTTTCCACTTCATCATTCTTAATTCATCCTGCATAATTCCATTTTCGCATGAGCGACTACGAAACCAGATTTGGCGGCATCGCGCGGCTTTACGGCCAGGCGGGTCTGGCGAAGCTGCGCGCGGCGCACGTCATGGTCGTCGGCATCGGCGGCGTGGGCACCTGGGCGGCGGAAGCGCTCGCGCGTTCCGGTGTCGGCGCGATCACGCTTGTGGATTTGGACGAAGTCTGCGTGACCAACATCAATCGTCAGCTTCACGCGCTCACCGAAACGGTCGGCCGCGCCAAAGTCGAGGTGATGGCCGAGCGCATTCGATCCATCAATCCCGATTGCCGCGTGACCGCGGAACAGAAATTTTTCAACGAACAAACGGCGGATGAACTGCTCGCGGCAAAATTCGATTTCATCATTGATGCGATTGACAACGTGCCGAACAAAGTGCTGCTGCTCGTGCGGTGCCGCGAAAGCCACTTTCCCGTGGTGGCCTGTGGCGGCGCGGGCGGGCGGCGCGAACTGACTTCTGTGCGGCTCGGCGATTTGTCCAAAGCAAGTTACGACAAACTGCTCTCGGAAGTGCGGCGGCGTCTGCGCAAAGATCATCAGTTTCCCGCCGAACATTCGGCGATGGCTGTGCCGTGCGTGTATTCGGTGGAAAAAACTTTTTATCCGCAGCCGGATGGATCGGTGGCCGGAACGCGCGCGAAAACTGAAGCGGGCGCCAAGCTGAATTGCGACGGCGGGCTGGGTTCGGCGACGTTTGTGACCGGGGCGTTCGGCTTCGCGGCGGCGGGCTTGGTGGTGCAAAAAATTGCCGCCGGGTAGTGGTGGGTTGGCAGACTGCCGCCAAAATAGAGAGGCGGCTTTCTGCCGAAAGCCGCTACAACTCGCCGAAAATGCGCTGGAAATTTTCTTCGACGCGCGAGGTTAGTGACTCGATAGTTTCATCCAGAAATTCCGCGAGGCCTTCGTAAACCGCCACCAGATTAGCGGGGTGATTCAGTGCTTTGCCACCGACATCCGTCAGCGGAAAAAGATTTTTGTCGGCGGGCAAAAGCTGGTCGGGCGCGTCGGTTTCAATAAGCAGCCGTTCAGCGGGAACCTGCTGGAAGGATTCGCGCTGGCGCTGTTTGCGCTCGTGCAAAAAATAGCCAGGGAAACTGAAATACGCGCCGAGTTTGGTGAACGCCGGAATCATTTCCGCCGGCCCGCCGAAACTGTGCAGCACGAAGCCGCGTTGCGGGCGCGGATTTTTTTGAAGCAGTTCCAGCATCCGTCCCCAAGCCTGCAAACAGTGAATGCTCACGGGCCGATTTCGTTCGGTGGCGATTTGCAGTTGCGCGAGAAAAACTTCTTCCTGACCGACATAGTTTAAATCCGGCTTCCAGCGGTCCAGGCCGATTTCACCGACGGCGCTTGGGATTTCATCGAGCAAGCGCTCCAGATTTTTTTTCCAGTCCGGCGTCCGTTCGTGCAAACACCACGGATGATAGCCGAAGCTCGGCAGCACCATTTTATTTTCCCGGGCCAATGCCAGCACGTCCGGCCAGTCGGATTCGCTCGCGCCGTTGACCACCATTTTTTCGATGCCGGTTTTTTCGCACGCGGCGAGCAGTTCGTTTTGACGGCCGGCAAAGCGGTCATCCTGCAAATGATTGTGTGCGTCGAAAAACTTCATTTCACATTCACTTCGGCGAAATGTCGGATGCGTTTCCAGATTTTTGAAAGCGCATTGCGACGGTTGGGCGTGAGGTGCTGCGTGATGCCGAGCGGGGCGAGAAAATTGGGATCGTGAGCGAGAATTTCCGCCGGTGCGTGGCCGCTGTAAAAATCGCAGAGCAAACCGGCGATGGCTTTGACGATGAGCGAATCGGAATCGCAGTCAAAAAAACATCGGCCATCGCGAAAATTTGCGACAAACCAAAGCTTGGCGAGGCAGCCGGGAATCAGGTTTGCGTCCCCGCGCAAATCCGGTGCGGGCAGGGGGCGTTTTCTGGCCTGGTCAACGAGCAGCGCGAGCCGGTCCTGGCCGTTTTTCAGAACGGCAAGCTGCGCCGTGAGTTCAACCTGTTTTTCCGCGAGGTTCATGGCGCGGAAGATTTTTCAATCAATATGCCGGTGCTGCGAGCCTTCGGATTCCGGCGGCGGGCCCGATTCTTCGTGCTGCGGTTCGGATTCCTGATGACCGTGCGGTTCCTCGTGGTGTGCTGGGGATTCTTTGGGCTGTTCTTCGCGGTGCTGGTGGTGTTCGCGCGGGGCGCGGGGCGCATCGTCGTGGCGCGGGTTGCGGAAAGTTTGCGGCTGGCGGGGCGGCTGGATGCGGCGGAGCGCGCGGCGGAGTTCGTCAATCTCGCGTTCGTCGGCGAGCTTCTGCCGCTCGGCGACTTCGACCAGTTCGAGCACTTCGTCGAGATGATCAATCATCTTCTTGAGGCCATCGGCAATTTCCGTGGCGTGTTCGACGGCCTGGCTGATGGCCGAGGCGTCGGCGGGTCTGAAATCCGGATAACGCGGACGCGGCGCTCTTGGTTCCGGGGCCGGCGGGCGTTCCAGCCGCTCGTGGCGCTCAGTTCGGGCAGGCCGTTCCGGTCGTTCGGGCCTGTCCGGGCGATCCGGGCGTTCAGGCCTTTGCGGCACGAGGCGTTGCGGCGGCGGGCGGACAGACTCTGTGCGTTCGCCTTCCACTGCTGCCGGCGATTGCTGCGGAATCGCCGTTTCACCGGCCATTTCGCCCGCAGCGGATTCCGGTGCGATTTCGTGAGCGGGTGAATCTGGAGAATGTTCAGCAGCCGGATCACCGGCTGGCGCGTTGGCGGCCGGCGGACGCGGTCCGGGCCGGCGACCACGACCACCGCGACGCCCGCGGCGGCGGCTGTCGGGACGACGCGCGGCGGCGGGCAAGTTCAAATTGGATTGTTCGTCTGGGACTGACATTCTGGGGAGGATGGCGGCTCGGCCATTAAATGCAATGGCGAACTGCTTTTACTTTTTTACAAACAGCGCCAGCGACGCGGTGAAGCCGTGCAGGAAATTTTTCTCGCCGACCGGGCCGATTTCGCCATTGCCGAAAAAACCGGCGAGGCCGAGCGGGCCGAAATGCGCCTGCACCAGTTCGGCGTCGTGGCTGGGCCGGCCAAATAAATTCCGGCCGCGGCCGTTGCAGCAGCAGAGGCAGCCGCCGTAAACCACGGTGTCGCCGAGATTTTTTTTCGTGCGGGCGAGGAGTTCGCTCATGTCTTCGGAGGCACCGGCGGCGTCGCGTCGCTGAAACTGGATGGTCTGGCCGGCACGCGGGAGTGCGCCTACGGCAATGACGCCGCTTTTCTCGTCGCCGCCGAGAAGGTTGCGCACCAGAAAATCGCCGCGATGATAATCCTCCAGATACTCGTTCACGACCAGGCCGATGAACAAATTGCCGCGCGCCTTGACCTGTTCCGCCGCCGGCAGTTGCTGCACGGTCTCGGACAGCACGGTGTAAGCGGGGCGGTTGGCGATGTGCTGGATGAAATTTTTTTCCACGCGCGTGAGCGTCCATGCTTCGCCGATGGGCGTGCAGCCTTGCGAAATCACGCCAGCCAGCGCCACGTCGCCGCCGACCGCCAGTGCCACGCCGCCGTCTTCAAAGACTTCGCCGTCGAGATAAAGCTGCGTGAGCGGCTCGGGAAAATCCCCGGCGGCCAAGCCGCCATAAACCGGCCGCGACGGATAACTTTTATTCCACGACCGCAACCAGCCTTCCGCGTCCAGATGAAACGGATCCACGAAGGCCAGCCAGCCATTCACGTTTTTGGGGACGACGCCGCATTCCACCGGCCAGAAATTTTCATCGCTCGCTTCCGCGAGTTGTTCCTGCGTGAACCGCACGGCTTTCAATTTGGCGCCGGGCAACGAATACAACGCCAGCACCAGGCCGCCCGCCGCTTCGAGTTCTTCCGCGCCGGCGATCAGGCTGCTGCTGGAACAGCCGACGAGCAGCGGAATTTGCGCGTGCAGCCGCAGAATTTCCAAAACGGTTTTCGCGTCGGGAAAAAATTTGGGCGACAGGAAGACCAGCCCCAGCGAAACCTCCGGTGCCCGCAACCGGCTGCGCAGCCGCTTCGCCCAGTCGGCGAGGCCGCTTTCATCCAGACCGTCCGACCAGTAAGCCGCTATGGAAAAATCGTTGCTCAATGGGTTGAATTTAATGCGCCGCGCGGGAATTGCAAAGCGGGAACCGGCATTTCCTGAAAATTTATTTTTCAAGCGCGCCACCATTCCGGCCGATACCGCCGGTGTGTTTCTCTCACGCAACATTTTCTTTTGTGTCCTCGCCGGTTATTTGACCGGTTGCCAGTCGCCGGAAACCGCTTCCGTTCCGGCGTGTTGCCGGATGGCCATGACCGCGCCGGCCGCGGGCGAAAAAATCTGCAACGGCGAATCCATCACGGCTGCGGCGGCAGTCTGGCAGGACGATGCGGGAAACGATTTTCGGCTGGCAGAACTGCGCGGCCACCCGGTCGTCATCTCCATGTTCTTTGCAAGTTGCGAAGGTGTTTGCGTCGTCACCAAAAACGACATGCAGGCGGTCGAGGCGTCGCTGCCGGCGGCCGTGCGCGACCGGACGATTTTTGTTTTGGTCACGCTCGCGCCCGACCGCGACACGGCGGCGGTTTTGAAACAATACCGGATCGATCAGGGGTTGGCGGAAAAACGGTGGCGGCTGCTGCGCGGTTCGCCGGCAGCGACGGCGGCCCTGGCGGCGCAAATCCGCATCGGCTACGGGCGCGATTCGGCGGGGGTTTTCCGGCATTCGAGCGAAATCACCGTGCTGGATGAAGCCGGAAAAATCCTGCAGCAGCAGGACGGCCTTCACGCGGATCTGGCGGCGACCGTCAAGGCGCTGACGGTGGCGGACCGAGAAAATTAAAACCATCGTCAGACATTATTTGCTAAAGGGCGGACAAAATAGTGCCGATGGCTGTGTGACGCCGGCATCCGTTGCGCAAACGAAATGCCGGCTGGCGCACGCGGCAGTTAAACCAAATATGAATAAAAACAAAACCCCGGGATTCAAATCCCTGCCGCGCATCGCGGCGTTGCCCCTGTTAATGTCCACGATGACGGCCGGTTGGTCGGCGCTGGCGGATCCCGCCAGTCCGGTGGTCCTGCCGGCGAACATTGACCGCGCCTTCATGGAAAACCTGGTCAATCAGGTGAACCGGGACGCGACGGAAATCAAAGATCTCAAATCCCAACTGGCGACGAAGGCCTCCATCACAGACCAAATGCCGGCCGCAGCGGCGGCACCAGCCTATCCCAATCTCCAATTCCACGGCTTTGCGGATCTGAATTACCACGTCAGCAGCCGCCAGGGCATACCGAATGCGCAGGGTGCGACTTACAATCCACCGGCCGGCAACGCGGGGAATTCGTTTTTCCTCGGCGAATTTGATTTGTTCCTGCAGTCGCAACTGGCGGAGAATTTATCTGTCTTGGCGGAAACGGTGCTCAGTTCCGGCACGGACAACCATGCGGGCCTGGACATCGAGCGGCTGGAATTGTCCTGGAAGCCGAGCGATTATTTCAACGTGGATGTCGGCCGGTTTCACACGGCGCTCGGTTATTACAACACGGCGTATCATCACGGCACCTGGTTTCAAACCGCCGTCGGCCGGCCGTTCTTTTTGGAATACGAGGACAGCGGCGGGTTGCTGCCGGTGCATACAATCGGCGTTTCGATTCACGGCGCGATTCCGTCCGGCGGCCTGAATTTGAGCTATTTTGTGGAGGTGGGCAACGGGGTGCATTACAACATCAGCGGCGGCAATCCGGTGCAGAACGAGATAGATAACAATCAAAACAAGTCCGTGAACCTCGCCTTCGTCGCCAAGCCGGACTGGTTTCCGGGCGGTCAGTTCGGCGTGGGCGCGTATCACGACACGCTGAATCCGGAAGGTCAGCCGCGCACGGATGAATGGATCTGGAATGCGCATGTCGTCTATCGCAACTCGCTGTGGGAACTCATGGCCGAAGGATTTTTGACGCGGCACAAGCCGTCTGGCCAGGGCGAGCATTACACGCCGATGTTTTATGCGCAGGCAGGCCGTAAATTCGGTCTCTACACGCCGTATGTGCGTTTCACCTACGCCAACGCTTCCAGCAACGACCAGATTTACTCCGCGATTCTTAATAACGGCGGGCTGAACTACGGTCCCAGCATCGGCTTGCGCTACGATTTTTCCACCTTCGTGGCGATCAAGGTGCAATATGATTATGTGATCCAATCCGGCTACTCGTCCGCGAATGAACTGACCTTGCAGGCGGCCTTCACGTTCTAAAATAAAAATTTTATGTGGAAAAAAATATTCATTCTCGCTTTGGTGTTCAGTTTGAAGGCTGGCGTGGCGAACGCCCAGGACAAGGCGGGCGATCTCGCCATCGTGGTTAGCAAAAACCGTGCGCTGGACAATGTGACCAGCGACGAGCTGACGAAAATTTTCCGCGCGGAAAAACCCAAGGGTTCGGACGGCGTGCGTTTCGTGCTGATCGCCCGCGAGCCGGGTGCGGCGGAACGTGCGGCGGCGCTGGCGGGGATTTACAAGACGAGCGAGGATGATTATTCGAAATATTTCCTTCAAGCAACATTCACCGGCCTGGTGTCCTCGGCTCCCAGACCGTTTTCCAGTCCGGCTGCCTTACGTCAATTTGTGTCTGGCACGCCCGGCGCCATCGGCTACCTGCGCGGCAGCGACGTGGATGATTCCGTCAAAATTGTCAAGGTGGACGGCCACGCGCCCGGCGATGCGGATTATCCGCTGAAGATCAAATAACCTTGAGCCTGGCCGGCTGCGGGTGGGCTGGCCAGGCGGGGTTTTGATTTTTATTTGAGCCAGTCGGCAACCTGTTCGCCCGACCAGATTTCCTTCATCGCCTGCCGCTCGCGCACGGCCGCAAATTTTTTGCCGTGCACCAGCACCTCGCACGTCAGCGGCCGCGAGTTGTAGTTTGACGCCATGACGAAGCCATACGCGCCCGCGCTCATCAGCGCGAGGTGCTCACCCGCCACGAATTTCGGCAGCGGCCGGTCCTTGCAAAAATAATCGCCGGATTCGCACACGCCGCCCACCACGTCGGAGGAAATCGCCGGGGCATTTTTCTTGGCCAGCGGCAGAATTTCGTGATACGCCTCGTAAAACGCCGGGCGGATCAAATCGTTCATCGCCGCGTCCACGATCACAAAATTTTTCCGGCCTGTGCGCTTCACGTATTCGACGTGCGTCACGAGAATGCCCGCGTTACCGGAGATGAACCGGCCCGGCTCCATCAAAATTTTCATGCCCAGCGGCTGCAACAGCGGCAACAGACGGTCCGCATATTTTTGCGGCGTGAGAATATTTTTCGCCGCCGCCGTTTTCCACCATGCCTCCGAACCGCTCGCCAGTGCGGGCTTATAGACAATGCCTAATCCGCCGCCGATGCTGAAAAACTCCAGCGCGTGCCGCGCCTTGAGCTTTGTGACAAGCGGCAGCATCTTGCGCACGGCTTGTTCAAACGGCGTCGTCTCCGTGATCTGCGAGCCGATGTGCATCTGCACGCCGCGCAGCCGCAGGTTTTTCAATTTGCTCGCCCGGGCATAAACGCCCTCGATCTGCTCGAACGCGATACCGAACTTGTCTTCGTAAGTGCCCGTCGTGATTTTCGAGTGCGTCTTCGCCTCGACGTTCGGATTCACGCGCACCGAAATCGGCGCGATCTTTTTCAGCCGCGCCGCCACGGTGTTGATGCGTTCCAGTTCCGGTTCGCTCTCGGCGTTGAAGGCATAAACATTCTGCTTCAGTGCAAATTCAATTTCCGACGCCGTCTTGCCCGCGCCCGCGAAAACGCATTTGCGCGGGTCGCCGCCGGCTTTGATCACGCGGTGCAGTTCGCCGTCGCTCACGATGTCAAACCCGCTGCCGAGATTCGCGAGCGTCCGCAGCACGGACAGGTTCGAGTTCGACTTCATCGCGAAGCAGATCAGGTGATCCACCCCGGACATCGCTGCGTCGAGTTTCTGATAATGGCCAGCGAGCGTGCCTTGCGAATAAACATAAAGCGGCGTGCCGAATTTTTTCACCAGCGTTTCGATGGCGACGCCCTCACAGAACAGTTTGTTTCCGACGTAACGAAATTGATGCATAAAGACGATATTTTAGGCACCCGGCGGGAAAGTTCAAGGTTGGGATTTTTGAATTGGCGGAGGGCGTCCGTCCCCGGACGCGGCAACGTGACAGAACACAGCGCTGGAAAATATTTTACGGCTGGTAGATTCCACGTTGCTGCGCCCGGGGACGGGCGCCCTCCGGCTGCTGTTGGCTCAACGGCCGCGGCGAGTGACCACTGCGATCGGTCGCGAAGCTTTGCCCGTCACCACCGGCTTTTTCGGCGCCGGCACCGACGGCAAATCCCAACGACCAACTTTCTTCGGCGGAGCAGAAGTGATGATGGAATTTTTTCCCGCCCGACCGGGATACACGCCGTCCTCCTTGTTGCCCAACATCCCCGCGTAAAGCGCATCCACAAACGACGGCGCTTCGGCGACGGCTTTGAGCGTCTGATTGATTTGCAAAATCAATTGATCCGTCCAGTCTTTCACGTGCGCGCCGGGCGCGATGTCTGTCTCGCCAAAAAACCGAAAAGTTTCCTCGATGCCGTGCAACGCGGCGGCGCGGCCGGCGGACGTGATCGGCCCACGCGAAAACGCCTCGTCCGTCGAAGCCGTCGTCACGGCATCCACGCCGAGCGAAGCGCACAACGCGGCATGCAGCGCGGTCGTCGCCGCTGATTTCACTTTCTCTTCGTCGTGCGTCATGAAGCCGATCGGTTCGCCCGGCCAGATCGGAAAGTCGGCAATGGTTTGCAGCGCGCGGATTTTCGCATAGTTGTAATCCACGTAATTCTGCTCCATCAATCCCGCCACCATGATGTAAGGGCCGTGGCAAAGGAGCGGTTTCAAAATCGGTTTTGCGCCGAGCCGCCGGCCGAGCTGCGCCATGATCAACATGCCCGCGAAGGCCTTGTGCGGCGGCACGCCGGCGAGTTCTTCGTTGGTCGGAATGTCGAACGGCATTTTGTATCTCGCCGCGATGCGCACGGCTTCCACGCCGTCCACCGTGAGCCGCGCCGGATCGGTTCCGCCGCAAATGGAGCCATAGACGATGTTAATTTTCGTCAGACCTGCGCCGAGGAATCCGGCGAGCACGGCGATTTCCGGCGTGTTCAATCCGCGATGCGCGCGCACCGACCACAACGTCGCCTTGTCGAGCGAGCGTTTGATGAGCGAAAGATTTGCGTAGGTCACGGGCGTGCCGTCCTCGGCGTTGGTGAGGAAGCCGTCCAGCAAGCCTTCCGTGCGCGCGCCCCACGCCGGATCAAAATGCAGCACGCCATCCGCGCCCCAGCTTTCGGCGACCTTGATGTGCATGCCGTCCATCATCGGACAGCCGGTGCCGTATTGGATGAAGACCAACGGATTCTTGCGCCCATGCTGAAGCACGCGCGGGTGAAATTTTTTTTTCGCGATATCAATGCGCCGGTGATAAGCATCCACTTCCTGCCGTGTGATCTGGCGCACGCTCGGCGGACAAATATTCTTCTGGAAAAAATCCGCGACCGATGGATCACATTGCGCCAAATAATCCTTCGTGAACGGCAGCGCGGTGTAACCCGCCACGGAGCCGTGAACATCCTGCAATTGCGACTCGGTGATCTGCGCGCGGCGCACGCCCGGCGAAGTCTTATCCGCGACCCAATCCAAAATGCCGTCGACGATTTCATCCAGATATTTTTTTGTTTCAGGAATTTTAACCTCGTAGTCATGCGGAAACGGAAACTCCGGTTTATTTTTCACCGGATGGGTGATGTGGCGCGCGAGTTCGGGATCGCGTTCGATGAGCGCATGGATTTCCTCAATGCTTGTGTGCGGACCGTAGCCGCCCTCGAAGCCGAGGGCTTTCGCCAGCTCATCATTCACCGCCATGCCGCCGATGGCCACGCGGACTTTGCTAAACACGCCCTGACGCGTGAGCACTTCCTTCACGCGTTGGAAAAGCTGTTCCACGCCGTAGCCCACCGTGCGCCCGACGAAAATCATATCCACCTTTTCCGCAATCGCGGCCTCGCCGATTTCCTCGACCGTGATGTCCGGCGGCAGCAACACGCACTGATAGCCGAGAACTTCAAGCTTGCGCTTGATGAGTTTCAATCCGGCGTCATGCACCGGGTCGAGCGGGGCGAGGAGGATTTTCATGGATTGATGTTGGTGAAAAAGAGGCGGAGAGCCGCCGCAGTCGAAGAAGCTCCCCGCACGCGGGGGCCGCAGTGATTCGCGCCAGCGTCTTGGAGTGCGGTGGCAGAGCACAGCGGCGACACCGCTTTCGGGCGGGCGGGATATTTCCGAACAAAAGAAAGCTTTCGTGCGTGCGAAAGCGGCGTGGCGCTTCGCTTCCCGCCGCAGTCCATGACACCGCAGGCTTGCGCAGGCGTTTGGAATTCAATTGCATTTTTCATTTCTTCAGCCAGGTGTAATTATCGCCGGGTTTGTTCATGTAGGCGCGGGCGCGGAAATGCGCGCCCGGCCCGTTGAAATCTAGCGACACGATGACGTGCCGCGCAAAGCCCATGGACTGCATCAATTTCGCGATCAACTCCTTGGCCTCCTTCTCGCTTTCGCACAGCAGGAAGCTCTCGATGTCCAGGGCATCAACGATGGTGTCACGGGCGTTTAACATAGTTTTCAGACAACCCCTGCATATTTGCAGGTGATGTTCATCAGGCCGACCATCGCTTTGACTATCAGCCGGGTTTGCTTCTCCAGCAAGTTACCATCGGCGTCCAGCGTGCCGAGACCCATCGAGATGAAAATGTTTCCGTCGTAGGCGATCGTCGGGATGATGCCCATCTGCGCCATGCCGGCCTGGAAGATATTCGTGCCGCCATACATGTCCTCGATGGAAAAGATCGGGATGCCCTGCTGGCCGTCTTTCCACGTGTTCTCGTAATTGACCTCGACTGCGAGGGAATTTTTATTCGCGCTGATGACGATGTCCTTGTGGAATTTTTTCGGCAGCGCCTTGAATTCGTCCTTCACGATGGCGAGCAACTGGCCGAGCGGCTTGGTCATCACCTGCGGTTTGTCGCGGAGAATTTTCAGCGCGGCGATGAGGCCGACGAGCGCTTCCTTGCCGGGATCGTTCGTGACGTAGGCTGCCTTGCCGTAGGAATAGCCCGTGCCGAAACGGTCCGAGTGATAACCGAGCGCGCGGCGGATGGGCACCATCACGTCCTCGCGGCCAATGATGAGGCCGACGGTCGGTGCGCCGGAGGATTTGTCCATGGAATACGCCATCACGTCCGCGCCGAGCTTGCGCGGGTCGGCGCCGATGAAGGGCGTGCCCCACGCGTTGTCCACGATGTAAGGCACGCCGTATTCTTTCGCGAGTTTCGCGATGCCAGTCTGCAACAGCGGTGTGCCGCCCGCGTCTTGATCGCCGTAGCCGTAGCCAAGGCTGTCGTAGCCGAGCGAGGAAAATGCCGTGAGCGAGGACGCGTGACGCGCGGCGGTCTTCTCGATGCGGGCCAGGGTTTTCTTCGCATCCGTGTTCGCGAGCAACGCAGCGGGATGCTGTTTGATGCCGTGGATTTCGTAGCGCGCACCTTCGAGCGGAACGAAAATCGCGTCGGTGTTGTCGAGCCGCTTGCCGGAGAAACCGAGTTCGCCCGCCGTCACGCCGCGATCAGCGAAGAGGTCTTTATAGCGCGGCGGAAACGGGCGTCCATAGCCGCCATGATGATGCAGATGGCGCTCGAACGGCGCGAGATAGCGGGCGCGGTAATTATCGCCGCGACCGGTCATCGGCGGGCTGGCAAGGCAGTCGAAGCTCGTCCACAGAGCGGCCTCACAGGTGTTCGTGGGCGCGGCGTCAAAGCCGTCGCCGTAAACGTCCTTCACAATCTCGCGGATTTCCTCGATCAGAAATTTATTTTCCACCACCTTGCGCGACGCGGCTTCGATGGCCTTGCCGACCTCGGTGGTCAGCAGCGCGTGGCAGCTCGACACCGCGCCGGTGAGGCCAATCTGGCCTTTCATCTCCGGCGTGATGCCAATTTCGTCGGCAAATTTCTTCGCCTCGCCGTAGATGGTGGCGATGTTCTTGTGGAGTTCCTTGTAGATTTGGAAACGATATTTTGAGGACATGTTTTTATTTTTGGTTGCGGTTGAAAATTATTTGTTCAAAGCCTTCTGGCACGCGGCCTGAATGCTGGCGTCGTCGATTTTGTATTCCTTGTAAAGCTCGGCGAGCGTGCCGGACTGGCCGAAGCCGGCGACGCCCAGCGGCAAGGTCCGCGCCTGCAACGCCGCGCCAATCCATGCCATGCTGTGCGGATGGCCGTCCACCACCGTCACGACGGGAACGTTGCGCTCAGCGGCGGGGATGAGTTCCTCCAGCAAATGACCGGGCTTTTTTTTGCCGGACATCGCACCGTGTAAGGAATTTTGAAATTCTCGGTAAAGCGGCCCGGCTCCCGTGACGTTGAAAACATTTGCGAAAACACCTTTGTCCTTGAGCTCGCTGCTGGCCGCGATGGCTTCCGGCACCATGGCACCGACGGCGAAAACGTGGACGACATTTTTCCCCGGCTGATACTCGGCCTCGCCGCCGCGATCAACGAGCCGATACGCGCCGCGAATGACCTGCTGGCGCAAACACTCGCGCTCACCAGCGTCCGCCGGCACCGGCAGCAGCGATTGATCCACAGGCTTGCTCGTCAACCGGAGATAGGTGGAGTTGCTGCGCGTGCGAATATTTTCCAGACCGGCGAGTAGAATCCATTCGAGTTCCTGACCGAAGCACGGTTCGTAAGTGGAAATTCCCGGCAGTTCGATGCCGATGGAGCCGGTGATCGTGGATTGATGCGCGCCGCCTTCGGGCGCGAGCGTGATGCCCGACGGCGTGCCGACGACGATGAATTTCGAGCCGGAATAAAGCCCGTAGTAAAACGCGTCCAACCCGCGCGGCACGAAACAATCGTAAAGCGTCCCGATCGGAAAAAGCAGATTGCCGTTCATTTCCTGCGACAGACCCAACTGGCCGAGCGCCATGAAAAGATTGATTTCGGAAATGCCCAGTTCGATGTGCTGGCCGGTGCTGGTTTCCTTCCACGTCAACACGCCCGCTTCCGCCTCCTCCGGGAGAAATTCTTTTTCCGCCCGGCTCCAGACTTCCATCTTGTTGATCCAGCCGCCGAGGTTGGTGGAACTCGCGACATCGGGGCTGACGGTCACAATGCGTTTGGAAAGCTCCGGCAATTCGCGGGCGATGGACGTCAAAATTCTCCCGAAAATCTGCTGCGTGGAAAGCGCCCCGGCGTGCGCTCCGGACAGCCCCGGCGGCACGCTCAATTCGCCGGCCACGCTTTCCGCCGGCGCGGCGGGCTGGAGACGTTTCCGAACCTGGGAACAAAGTTTGCCGGCGTCGCTGTTGGATTCAAACCACGCCCACGCCTCGGCTTCGGGAATTCCCAGTTTGATCCGGAGCTGTTCCATCTGCCCGGCATTGAGCAGCAGCGAATGATTTTGCGGATGACCGACCGACGGCAGCATCCAGCCTTTTTGCGTGTAGGTGAAAATCACCGCCGGTCCCGCGAGGCGATCGGCCTTGGCAAAGGCGTCGCGCAATTCGGCAATATCATGACCGCCGAGATTGCAGAAAAGTTCCTGTAGCTCCGGATCATTCCATTGGCCGAGCAACGCGGAAACTTCTTTGGGATAGCGGCTCATGCGCGGCAGCCATTCGCGCAGGCGTTCCGGCGACAAACGAAGCAGCCGCTGATACGCCTCGTTGGTGAGATCATCAATGCATTCGTGCAACAGTTCGCCCTGCGGCAATTGAAACGCCGCCTGCAACTGCTTGCCATATTTCGCCTCGATGACGTGCCAGTCATTCGCCTTGAACATCTCGCGCCAGCAATGGACGCGGATTCCGGGAATCACGCGGTCGAGGCTCTGGCGGTTGAGGTCCACCACCCAGAGAACATTTTTCAAATCCATCAACGACGGCTCGGCGATCGTCTCCCAGACCGCGCCCTCATCAAGTTCCGCGTCGCCGACCAGACTGACGTAACGGCGATCGCGACAACCTTCCGCGCCAAAGTGCATCCGCGCATATTCCTCGGTCATCGCTGCGAAATTCGCCGCGCTCGCACCGAGGCCCATCGAGCCGGTTGAGAAATGCACACCATCCGGATCTTTCGTGCGACTGGGATACGACTGCAAGCCTTTGAATGCGCGCAACGATTTCAGATGCTGCGGCTCCAGATTTCCCAGCAGAAATTGGAGCGCGTGATAAACCGGCGAGGCGTGCGGTTTGACGGCGATTTTGTCGTCGGCACGGAGATATTCAAAAAAAAGATAAGTCAGCACCGTCACCGTCGAGGCGCTGGAGGCCATGTGCCCACCGACCTTCACGCCCTCCGGGCCGGTGCGGGCCTGGTTGGCGTGATAGACCATCTGCATGGCCAGCCACAACGCGCGGTTTTGGATTTGCCGCAATGTCGCGTCGCGCTGGTTTTCAAATGGATTGACTCTATCGTTCATACATTTTTATAGCGTGAACAATTCCATGAATTCCCGCACCGGAGTTTTTTCAAGCCGCGCCGGATCGCAGCACAAGGATTTAATCGTGTCGGCCCGCCGTGCCGGCAGCCGCGTGCGGAGATTTTTTTCAAACTTCTCCAGCAGCAGCGGCATTCCCTCCTGCCGGCGGCGGCGATGGCCGACCGGATATTCCACCGCGACGCGTTCCGTCGCACTGCCGTCGCGAAAAAAAACCTGGACGGCGTTGCCGATGGAGCGTTTCGCCGGATCAAGATAATCCCGTGTGAAATCAGGGTTTTCTTTCACCTCCATTTTCGCGCGCAAGGCGTCAATGCGCGGGTCGGCGGCAACCGCATCTTCGTAATCATCCGCCGTGAGCGCGCCCGTGAGCAGTGTCACGGCCACCATGTATTGCAGGCAGTGGTCGCGGTCCGCCGGATTGTTCAGCGGTTCGGATTTGTCAATGATGCGCGCGCCACTCTCCTGCATCTCGATGACAATGCGGGAAATGTCGGCGAGCCGGCCGATCATTTTTGGGTGCAGCGCGAGCGCGGCTTCCACGGCGGTCTGCGCGTGAAATTCCGCCGGAAAGGAAATTTTGAACAGCACGTTTTCCATCACATAGCTCCCGAAACCCTGCGCGGGAACCGCCAGCACTTTCCCACGAAATAGCACGTCCTGGAACCCCCACGTTTTGGCCGTAAGTGCGCTCGGATACCCCATCTCGCCCGCCAGCGCGAACAGCGCGTGCCGCACCGCGCGGCTGGTCGCGTCGCCCGCCGCCCAGCTTTTGCGCGAGCCAGTGTTGGGCGCGTGGCGATATGTCCGTAGCGCGCCGCCGTCGAGGAACGCGTTGGAAAGCGCGTTAATAATCTGCCCGCGCGTGCCGCCAAGCAGCCGCGTGACCACCGCCGTCGAAGCGATGCGCACCAGCAAAACGTGGTCGAGGCCGACGCGGTTAAAACTGTTTTCCAACGCAAGCACGCCCTGAATTTCATACGCCTGAATCATCGCCACCAACACATCACGCAGCGTCAGGGGATTTTTTTGGCGGCTCAAATAATCCGCCACGGCGAGAATGCCGCCGAGGTTGTCCGAAGGATGACCCCATTCCGCCGCGAGCCAGGTGTCGTTGTAATCCAGCCAGCGGATCATCGTGCCGAGGTTGAACGCCGCCTGCACCGGTTCGAGTTCAAAATTCGTTCCCGGAACGCGCGCGCCGTGGCCGGGCATCATTGCGCCGGGCACGCTTGGACCGAGTAATTTCACACACGCCGGATACGACAACGCCAGCAAGCCGCAGCCGAGCGCGTCCATCAGGCAAAACCGCGCGGTGGCCAGCGCCTCCGCGCCGGTGATGCGTTCGGTAGCCAGAGTGTAATCGGCAATCTGCTGGAGCAAATCATCCGGTTCGGGCCGTGTGGCGTTGTGATGCATGGCCGACATGAAAAATTTGTGCTAACGCATATCCAACGGGACAAACGCGAGGTTTTCCGGGCCGGTGTAATTCGCACTGGGCCGGATGATTTTATTATCCGCGCGTTGTTCGATAATATGCGCACCCCAGCCGGAAGTGCGGGCGATGGCGAACAACGGCGTGAACATTTTCGGCGGCACGCCGAGTTGGCGATACGAAACGGCGCTGAACCAGTCAAGGTTTGGAAACATTTGCTTCTCGCGCCACATCACCGCCTCGATGCGTTCCGCGATTTCGAACAGCTTCAGGTCGCCGGCTTTCCGGGAAAGTTCGCGCGCGACTTCCTTGATCACCTGGTGGCGCGGATCGGCAATCGTATAAACCGGATGGCCAAACCCGTTGACGACCTCGTGATTTGCCACGCGCCGCACGATGTCCGCCTCCGCGTCGTCGGGGCTGGCGTAACGATTTTGGATCTCGAAGGAAAATTCATTCGCGCCGCCGTGTTTCGGCCCGCGCAGCGCGCCGATGCCACCGCAAACCGCCGAATAAATGTCCGAGCCGGTCGCGGCCACGACGCGCGTGGTGAACGTTGACGCGTTGAATTCGTGTTCCGCGTAAAGGATCAACGACGTGTGCATCGCCTTGACCCACGCGGCTTCTGGCGGCTGGCCGTGGAGCAGGTGCAGAAAATGTCCGCCCATCGAATCGTCGTCCGTGCCGACCTCGATGCGCCGGCCGGTGCGCGAAAAATGATGCCAATACAAAAGCATCGAATTCAGCGACGCGAGCAGCCGGTCAACAATGTCCCGCGCGCCGGCCTCGTCGTGACTTTCGTTTTCCGGCAGTGCGCAGCCGAGGGCCGAGACCCCCGTGCGCAACACGTCCATCGGATGTGCCGAAGCGGGCACCGCTTCCAGCGCGGCGCGCACCGCATCCGGCAGGCCGCGCAAACTTTTCAGCTTCGCCTGGTAATTTTTCAACTCCGCCGGCGTGGGCAATTTCCCGTGGACGAGCAGGTGCGCCACTTCTTCAAACTCGCAGTTCGCCGCCAAATCCAAAATGTCATAACCGCGATAATGCAGGTCGTTCCCGCTGCGGCCGACGGAACACAACGCCGTGTGGCCGGCGATGACGCCGGACAGCGCCACCGATTTTTTCGGTTTGAACGAAACATCTGGATTTTGCTCGCTCATTTTTTGCGTTTTTGTTTCGCCAAACGCGCGTCGAGTTTGCGTTCGTAAGCGTGGTAGTCGAGCACCTCGTAAAGTTCCGCGCGCGTCTGCATCCGGCGAAGGACTTTTCGCTGCGTGCCGTTTTTGCGCACCGTGGCATAAACATTTTCCGCCGCGCGGCTCATGGCGCGAAACGCGGTCAACGGATACAGCACCAGCCGCACACCCGCGCCGCCAAGTTCTTTCGTGGTGAACAGCGGCGTGTGGCCGAACTCGGTGATATTCGCCAGCACCGGGATTTTCGGCCCCAGCGCGCTGGTGAATTTTTTATATTCCGCCAGCGACGTCAGCGCCTCGGCAAAAATCATGTCCGCGCCCGCCGCGGCGTAAGCCTGGGAACGTTCGATGGCCGCGTCCAATCCTTCGACCGCATGTGCGTCTGTGCGCGCCATGATGACGAATTGTGAGTTGCCCCGCGCGCGGACGGCGGATTTGAGGCGCTGGCACATTGCCGCAACGCTGACGAGCTGCTTGCCGGGCCGATGGCCGCAGCGTTTGGCGGAAACCTGATCTTCAAAATGACAGCCCGCGGCGCCCGCGCGGATCATTTCCCGGACGGCGCGCGCTGGATTTCCCCAGCCGGTGTCCGCGTCCACCAGCAGCGGCAGCGGCGTCGCCTGCGTGATGCGCCGGATGTCCGCGCAAACATCTGCCAACGTCGTGAGGCCGAGGTCGGGCAGGCCAAACGAGGCATTCGCCACGCCCGCGCCGGAAAGGTAAAGCGCGCGAAACCCCGCGCGTTCGGCGAGCCTGGCGCAATAAGCGTTGACCGTGCCGGCGATTTGCAACGGCCGCTCCGCGGCAACGGCAGCCCGCAGTTTTTCGCCGGGAGATGGGGATCTTTTTTTCATGGGCGGACAAATTTGATTTTGCTGCCGACGGAAATTTTCAACTGCGGCCCGGTTCGTCGCTGCTTCACGCCAATGACGATGTTGATGTGGTTCGGCTCGTGCGTTTCGTCAAAGCCGATGATTTGGCCAATCGGTTTGCCATCCACAAAAAGAGTTTCGCCGACGATGATGCAGCCGCCGCGCGTGACTTCAAAAAAGGCGAGATAGGCAATCCGGTCAGCCGCGTCGCCGGGTTTTTTGTCGGTCTCGTCCGTGGCGATGAGTTCGTGGATGGAATTTTTTTTGAGCGCCCGCGAGTAGGTGGAAATCAATTGCAGCCCGCGCGTTTCGTGCGTGGAATTGAGCACCGTGACCACCGCGCCCGCGACCGGGCGGTTCGCGGCATAAGTCGCCAGCGTCACAAAACGCGTCGTCGCCACTTTTTTCTGCGAAGTTTTCATGCCGGCGGCAAGCGAGGATCGGCCGGTCATTTCACCCATCAAATTAATTCTGAACAGCCCAGTCTCGCTTTCAGGGTGAGACTGGCATCTGACAACGCGCAAAACAACCCCCCCGTTTTGGGGTTGTCGCCAGGGCTGGGAGGGAAGCCGCCGTTTGGCGGCGCGGTAACTTTTCGGGCAAAAAAGCGCTTAAGGCTCGGCCAAGATGGCCGCGCGCTGCTTGTGGTATTCTTCCGGTGAAATCTGATCCGCCTGGTATTTCGTGAGCAGGGCTTGCAGGCGCGAGGCTTTGTCGGCCGCAATGGGCAGCGCCGGAGCGGTCACCGGTTTCAATCCGATTTCCTTGCCGGCATCCGCCACGGGAACCATCACCGGTTTCGGGGCTGCCTGCGTTGTTTGATTGGCTT
>CAISEZ010000025.1 GCA_903884535.1 uncultured Verrucomicrobia subdivision 3 bacterium | reverse complement strand
TGGGCGTGTCCGCGTTATATTTGATTCTTTCTGCAATTTTTCTGCACATTGGTGTAGACAGGCTGCAAAAATCCTACCAAAGGCTAAAGGTACGGTTTCTGGATGTTCTCAATAAGGAAGACCTTGATCGAATATTACAAAAAGACGAAGAATACCGGATATCCCTAAAACAGGTTCGCATAGGATTTTATAGCGTGGTCGTGGTATGGATTGCCGTTTTGTTGGGCATTTTGCTTGTTCTTCTTGCCGGCGAGGAAACGCAGTTAAACTTGAAGGCGAATCCGTTTTTGTATCTGGATCACCACTGGCTTGGGTGGCATTAACCTGCCCCAGGAGCCTGTGTCATGGCATGGCCCTATCGTAATGAACATGTAGGAGCGACTCGGCAGGCCTTCCAGGAACTGCGAAACAACCTTAATTGTGAGCGGACATTAAGCGACGAAGACACCGCCAGTTCTTAGCAAACTCTAATTGTATTTAGCAGACTTTAATTGCATTTAGCAGACTTGAATTGTCATGGACAACAACAGCCAATCAGGCCCGACCGGTGCTACTGCACCGTGACGCTCTTGGCGAGATTGCGCGGCTTGTCCACGTCGCAGCCGCGCGCCATGGCGATGTGATACGCGAAGAGCTGCAGTGGCACACTCGCCAGAATTGGATACAGCGGCTCCAGCGTTTTCGGCAGATAAATCACGTCGTTCGCCACTTTTTTGATCTGCTTGTCGCCTTCCGTTGCCAGCGCGATGATCGGGCCTTGGCGGGCGCGGATCATGGCGAGGTTCGCCATCGTCTTGTCATACATCGCATCCTGCGGCACGAGAAAAACTGTCGGCGTTTTGGAATCAATCAAGGCGATCGGCCCGTGTTTCATTTCCGCCGCCGAATACCCCTCGGCGTGGATGTAAGAAATTTCCTTCAGCTTCAACGCGCCTTCCAGCGCGATGGGAAACGTGTAGCCGCGACCGAGGAAAAAGAAATCATCCGCCTGCGCGTATTTCTTCGCGATTTTTTTCAGCGAATTGTTTTGCGCGAGGATGGCTTCGATTTGTTTCGGCAAGGCTTCCAGCGCCCGCAAAAATTCCAGCGCGCGCTTTGCCGGCAGATTGCGCATCCGCCCCAAATGCAC
Source organism: uncultured Verrucomicrobia subdivision 3 bacterium (assembly GCA_903884535.1). Taxonomy (GTDB): domain Bacteria; phylum Verrucomicrobiota; class Verrucomicrobiia; order Limisphaerales; family UBA11358; genus UBA11358. Next base: position 12,425 of record CAISEZ010000025.1, on the reverse strand, counting down.
GGCCAGCAGGGATAAAACGGCGAGCGTGGAGACAAAGGCCTTCGTCGAGGCGACGCCGATTTCCGGCCCGGCGTGCATGTAGATGCCGCCGTCGGATTCGCGCGCAATGGTGCTGCCAACGACATTGACGATGGCCAGCGCGCGATGGCCGCGCCGCTTGGCTTCGCGCAGCGCCGCGAGCGTGTCGGCGGTCTCGCCGGACTGCGAGAGCACCAGCAGCACGGTGTTTTTTTCGAGCGGACAATTGCGGTAACAAAACTCGTGCGCGAACTCCACCTCGACCGGCAGCTGGGCAAATTCCTCGATCAAATATTCGCCGACCAGCGCTGCGTGCCAGCTCGTGCCGCTCGCCGCGATGACAATGCGGTCAATGCCGCGCAGTTCCGCCGACGTCATGTTCAGCCCGCCGAACTTGGCGGTCGCGCCTTCAAAATCCAGGCGGCCGCGCAGCGCGTTCAGCACGGTCTGCGGCTGCTCGAAAATTTCCTTGAGCATGAAGTGCGCGTGTTTGCCGCGTGCCGCGTCTTCCTGCGAAAATTCCAGCTGGCTGATTTGCACCGTGGCCGTGTCGGTGCCGAGATTCAAAACGTCAAAACGGTCCGGCGTGATGGTCGCCACGTCGTAGTCGTTCAGGTAAACGACTTTTTTCGTGTGGGCGACGATGGCGTTGGCGTCGCTGGCGACAAAATGCTCGTCTTTGCCGATGCCGATGATGAGCGGCGAACCGCGCCGCGCGCCGACAATCAAATTGGGATAGTCCGCGCAGATCACCGCCAGGCCGTAGGTGCCGATGACTTCGCGGAGCGCGTCGCAGACGGCCTGGGTCAGCGCGTCGCCATTTGCGCCGGGTTTCCCACGCCGTTTTTCGTAACAGTCGCCGATAAGGTGTGCGAGCACCTCCGTATCAGTGTCGGATTTAAATGTGTGACCAGCCCTTGCTAGTTTTTGTTTGAGCGCGTCGTAATTTTCAATGACGCCGTTGTGGACGACGGCGATTTTTTGCGACTGGTCAAAATGCGGGTGCGAATTTTTATCCGACGGCACGCCGTGGGTGGCCCAGCGGGTGTGCGCGATGCCGAGCTGGCCGGTGACCGGCTCCGCTTTCAAGAGCCGCGCAATGCCTTCGTCAATCTTGCCCAGTTTTTTGCGGACCACCAACTTCGCCTGGTCCAAAACCGCCACGCCGGCGCTGTCGTAGCCGCGATACTCCAGCCGCCGCAAGCCTTCCAGCAGGATGGGCGAGGCCGATTTTTTCCCGACGTATCCAATGATGCCGCACATGAAAGTTTTTAATTTTTAATTGATAATTTTGAATTCAGTTGAAGAATCCAATCCGCCATTTCAGTCAAGCCGTTTACGACCACCGCCCGGGCCAGCTCGTTTTTTGATTCGCGTTCCACGCCCGCGCCGTAACCGGTGCGGACCAGTATGCTTTTTTTCACGCCGGCATTCCAGCCGCATTCCAAGTCAATCAGCTTGTCTCCGACCATGAAACTTTCGGCGAGGTTCAAATTAAATTCGTCGCGCGCATCAAATAAAAACTGCGGCGAGGGCTTGCGGCCGCGGCTCGGCTGGTCGGGCGCTTCCGGCGCGATGAACGTTTTTTCAAAATGGACGCCGTCGCGCGCCAGCTCGCGGTTCACGTGTTCGTTGACGCGTTCGGCGTCGGCCAGGGTGAAGTAGCCGCGCCCGATGCCGGATTGGTTGGTGACGACAAAGAGCTTGAAACCCGCGTCCGCCAATCGTTTCAGCGCCGCGCCGGCGCCGGGAAAAATGTCCACGTCGGCGGGCCGGTGCAGGTAGTTTTTTTCCGCGATCAGCGTGCCATCGCGGTCTAGAAAAATCGCTCGGTTCATGTTGCGGGCAAAGTGTGGTCGGAATAGGGCAAGAATGGAATTGAATTAATTTTTCTGCGCGGGCAGGATAGGCCATCTTTGCGGCAGGCAACTTAACATTCCAAAAACAAATGAGCAATAAAGGCAGATTAGGGATTTTGGTCGGCGGTGGTCCGGCACCCGGACTCAACGGCGTCATCGCGGCGGCCACCATCGAAGGCATCAACCAGGGTTATGAAGTGATCGGCTTCCGCGACGGCTTCAAGCACCTTGCGCAGGGCGACACGACGCAGATCAAGCCGCTGTCGATCCGCGATGTGAAGGATATTCATCTCAAGGGCGGCTCCATTCTCGGCACCGCGCGGACGAATCCGACAAAATCCGAGGAGCAGATGAAAAACATTTTCACCGTGTTTGAAAAGCTCGGCATCACCGCGCTGGTTAGCATCGGCGGTGATGACACGGCGTTTTCCGCGAGCGTCGTGGCCAAGCGCAGCGGCGGCAAAATCAAGGTCGCGCACGTGCCCAAGACGATCGACAACGATCTGCCGCTGCCCGGCACCGCGCCGACGTTCGGCTACGAAACCGCGCGGCATTACGGCGTGCAGATCGTCCGCAATTTGATTGAAGACGCGCGCACCACGTCGCGCTGGTATCTCATCATCAGCATGGGCCGCGCGGCGGGCCATCTCGCGCTCGGCATCGCCAAGGCTTCGGCGGCGACGCTCTCGATCATCTCGGAGGAATTTCGCGGCCGGCCCGTCACGGTGGATGAAGTGTGTGATATTATCATCGGCTCGATCATCAAGCGCACCGCCGAAGGTTCGAAATACGGCCTCGTCGTGCTGGCGGAAGGGTTGATTGAATCGCTCGGTGAAAAAGGTCTCGTGGCCGCGCTGCCCGAAGGCCAGTTGGAGCGTTTCGGCAAAATCATCCGTGACGACCACGGCCATCTGCGCCTCGGCGAAATCGAATTCGGCCGCCTGATGAAGGAACTCCTGACCGTGCGTCTGGAAAAGCTCGGCATCAAAATGGCCTTCATTGACAAAGATCTCGGTTACGAGTTGCGCTGCGCCGATCCGATTCCATTCGATGCCGAATATACGCGCGACCTCGGCTATGCCGCCGTGAAATTCCTGCGCTCGCCCGCCGCTGAACAATACGGTGCCATCATCAGCTTCGTGGACGGCAAGATGAATCCGCTGCCGTTTGACGACATGCTCGATCCGCAGACCGGCCGCATGCAAAACCGCCGCGTCAACGTGGACGGCGAGGCGTTTGAATGCGCGCAGGCTTACATGATTCGGCTCGAACGCGAAGACTTCGAGGACGCCAAGCAGCTTGCCAAACTCGGCGTGGTGGTCAAGCTGTCGCCCGAAGAGTTCTCCGCCCGGTTCGGCTATCTCGTCGGCCTGAAATAATATATTTTGTGCGAACCGGCGGCGGGAAAAATCCTGCCGTCGTTTTTTTTGAACATGAAATCGCTCGCGGATTGCACCCTTTACACTTTCGTGGACACGGCTTACCTGCCTGGCCGCGCGCCCGAAGATGTCGCGCAGCAACTGTGCGATGGCGGCAGCGACCTGATTCAGTTGCGTGCCAAAAATTCTTCGCCGGACGAAATCCGCTGGCTGGCGGAAAAAATCTTGCCGGTCACGCGCCGCGCCCACGTCGGTCTCGTCATCAACGATCATCTCGAAATTGCGCGCGAATTCGGCGCGGATTTTTGCCACCTGGGCCAGGAGGATTTTTTTGACGCGGGACACACGCACGTTGCCCCATTAAAAATTAAAAATTCAAAATTAAAAATTGGGTTGAGCACCCACGCGGCGGCGCAGGCGCAGCGCGCGGTGGCGGCGGGCGCGGATTACCTCGCCATCGGGCCGGTCTTTGCGACGGGCACGAAGCCGACGGCGAAGCCGGTGACGCTCGAATACGTCCGCTGGGCGGCGGCGAATGTGCCGGTGCCGTGGTTCGCCATCGGCGGCATTAATATGCAAACGCTACCGGAAGTCTTGGCGGCGGGCGCGCGCCGCGTTTGCGTGGTTTCGGCCATTTTGAACGCGCCGGATGTGGCCCAAGCCTGCGCGGAATTCCGGCGGCGGCTGGAATAAATCCGGTTTTAACAATCCCGCCGCCGGCGCGCCGGCCAAAAGTTTGCGAGTCCGCATTTGACTTTTCGGCCGGCAAATGAAAACTTTCCAGCGCGCGTCTCCCCGAATTCAATAGTAGGGGGACGCGTAAAAAATCTCGTGGCAGAAAAAGACGATTACTTGTTAGACCTTTTGGTTGACCTCGGCTTCACCAACGCCGAGCAGGTGGCGCTTGCGCGCACGGAGGCCGCCGGCGCCGGCGTGGTGGATTATCTGGTGGCCAACAAGATCATTCGCGCGGGTGACGTGACGCAGGCCAAGGCCGCGCAGTTCGGCGCGGAGGTGGTGCATCTCGCCAACCTCAAAATCGAGGACGACGTCATCGCCATGGTGCCGCGCGACATCGCCAAGAAGTATCGCGTCATTCCCGTTTTCAAAACTGAGGGCAAGGTGGCCGTGGCCATCGCCGACCCGTCCGACCTGAACACCATTGATTCGCTGACGCATCTGCTGAATGCGGAAATTGAACTGCGCGTGGCGTCGGAGGCGGACCTCGAGGCGGCGCTGAACAAATATTACGGCGGCGAAAAAAAGTCCATGGCCGAGGGCGCGTTCAAGGATGTCATCCAGGAACTCACCGATTCGGACGTGGAGGTTGGCGGCATGGACGACGGCATCGTGGTGGAAGCGGATGCGCCGCTGATCCGGCTCGTGAACCAGATCATCGTGGACGCCTTTAAAATCCGCGCGTCGGATATTCATCTGGAACCGCTGGAAAAAAGATTTCGGCTGCGCTACCGGATTGACGGCATGATGCAGGAAATGAAGTCGCCGCCGAAACGGCTGCAGGCTTCGATCATCGCGCGTCTGAAAATCCAGGCGGGCATGGTCATCTCCGAACATCGCATCCCGCAGGACGGACGTATTCAATCCAAGGTCGGTAGCAAGCTGATTGATTTGCGCGTGTCGTGCCTGCCGACGAATCACGGCGAGAGCATCGTGATGCGTATTTTGGACAAGGAAGGTCTGCGCCTTGGGTTGCCCGAACTCGGATTTTTGACGGACGACCAGCAGACGTTCGAGCGCATCATCGGTTTGCCCGACGGCATTTTGCTCGTCACCGGCCCGACCGGTTCCGGCAAGACGACGACGTTGTATTCCTGTTTGAATTTCATCAACCGGCCCGACCGCAAAATCATCACGGTCGAGGACCCGGTGGAATATGTTTTGGCCGGCATCAACCAGGTGCAGGTGAACGACATTGTCGGCTTCACCTTTGCGCGGGCGCTGCGCGCGATTCTGCGTCAGGCGCCGAACATCGTGATGATCGGGGAAATCCGCGACATGGAAACGGCGTCCATCGCCATCAACGCGTCGCTGACCGGCCACTTGGTTTTCTCCACGCTGCACACGAACGATGCGCCCGGCGCGGTCACGCGTCTTGTGGACATCGGCGTGAAACCGTTTTTGGTCGCCTCGTCCACGCGCTGTCTCATGGCGCAGCGCCTCGTCCGCAAGATCTGCAAAAAGTGCGCCGCGCCGTATCAGCCGAGCGACGCCGAGATGATGGCGCTGGGCATCAAGCACGAGGATTTGAAAAATGCCAACGTGCAAAAAGGCCGCGGCTGCCAGAATTGCAACAACAGCGGCAACCGCGGGCGCTTCGGCATCTTTGAGATTTTCGTGGTGGATGACGAGGGCCGGAAACTGATTTACGACCGGGTGCCGACCAATGTGCTCCGCGCCCGCGCCCGCGAAATGGGCATGCGCACGCTGCGCGAGGACGGCATCCGTAAGGTGCTGGCCGGTTTGACGACGCCGGAGGAAGTCATCCGCGCCACGGTCGGCGATGAAACCTAACCAATTAAAAATGAAAAATTCAAAATTAAAAAGCCGGTGCGGCGGCGACCGCCAATTTTTAATTTTGCATTTTTAATTTTGCATTATTTTTATGTCTTATTCGATGTCAGATTTGCTGCAGTTGGTGGTGTCGGAAGGCTCCTCGGATTTGCACATCCGCGTCGGCACCGCGCCGACGATCCGCGTCCACGGCATTTTGCACCGCGTCGAAGGCCCGGCGCTCACGCCCGAAGCCGCGGAGGAATTGATGCGCAGCCTCACGTCCGAGGAACACATCCAGCAGGTGCGCGAGCGCGGCGGCGCGGACTTTGCGTTTGCGTTCGGCGAGGCGGCGCGGTTCCGCGTGAGCGTGTTCAAGGAAAAAGGCAATTTCGGCATGGTGCTGCGGCAGATTCCCAGCAAGATGCTTACCTTCGAGCAGATCGGCATTCCCGCTTCCGTCAAGGAATTGTTGTATAAGCCGCGCGGCCTGATTCTGGTGACGGGGCCGACGGGTTCGGGCAAGACCACGACGCTGGCTTCGTTGCTGAACATTGTGAACGAAGAGCGCGATGAGGTTCATCTCATCACGGTGGAAGACCCGATCGAATATTATCACAAGCACAAAAAGGCGCTGATCACCCAGCGCGAAGTGCATGTGGACGTGCCGAATTTCGCCGAGGCCTTGCGCCGCGCGCTGCGCCAGGACCCGGACATGATTCTGGTCGGCGAAATGCGCGACTTGGAAACGATCGAGGCCGCGATCACGGCGGCCGAAACGGGCCACTTGGTCTTCGGCACGCTGCACACCACCGGCGCGGCCAAGACGATTGACCGTTTGACGAACGCCTTTCCCACGCAGCAGCAGGAAATGGTGCGCATCCAGCTTTCCACGGTGTTGCAGGCGGTGATTTCGCAGCTCCTCATTCCCCGCATTGACAAGCCGGGCCGCGTCGCCGCGTTTGAAATCATGATCAACACGCCGTCCATCGCCGCGCTCATCCGCGACAACAAAACTTTCCGCATCCAGTCCGACATTCAGACCGGATCGAAATGGGGCATGGTGACGCTCGACGCCTTCCTGATTGATAAATATCTCCAGGGCATGATTGCGCGCGAGGAAGTCATCAACAAGGCGCAGGACCCGACCACCATCACGGCCAAGCTCCAGGAGATTGAACTGGAGCAGGCCACGGCTGCCGGCAAGAAGGGGAAAAAATAAAACTGTCTCATGGCTGAAGAAATTTCCAGTCCGCTGCTGACGCTCATCCGCGAGCAGGGGTTGATTGACGATCTCCAATACGAGGAGGTCGCCTCGGAGTTTGCGCGCAACGCCACGCCGGTCATCCAGATTTTGCAGGATGCCGGTGTGATGAAGCTGCCGGACATCCTGCAGGTCGTCGCCAATGCGCTCGGCACGGAAGTGGTGTCGCTCAAGGACCGGGAAATCACGGCGGACGTGCTGAAGTGCATTCCCGCCAAGGTGGCGCAGATGTATCATTGCCTGCCGGTGGCGTTGAACAACGGCACCTTGCAGGTGGCCATGGCCGAGCCGCTGGATCCGACGGTGGCGGATGAAATCCAATTTGCGGCGAAGCGTGACGTGCAGTTTGTGGTGGCCGATCCGGGCGACATCGGGCGCTCGATCGAACGGCTTTACGGCCAGGAGGAGAGCGAAAGTTTTGCGGAAATCATCAAGGAACTGGACGCCAACAAGACCATCGCGAAAGAAGTGGCGGATGCCGGCGACGACGTGAAGGCCGCCGAGGCGCTGGCGAACGAGGTGCCCATCGTCAAGTTCGTGAACCTCGTGTTGCAGCAGGCCGTGGCGGACCGGGCGAGCGACATTCACTTTGAACCGTTCGAGACGGAATTCCGCATCCGCTACCGCGTGGACGGCGCGCTTTACGAGATGGCCCCGCCGCCGAAGCATCTGGCGCTGCCCGTGATTTCGCGCTTGAAGATCATGGCGAGCCTGAACATTTCCGAAAAGCGGTTGCCGCAGGACGGTCGCATCAATTATAAGATCGGCACCCGGCAGATTGATTTGCGTATGGCCACCTTGCCGACCGCCTTCGGCGAATCGGTGGTGCTCCGCGTGCTGGATCGCGGCTCGGTGAACCTGGAACTGGAGTCGCTCGGTTTCCCCAAATACGTCCACGATTTCGTCTCGGAAGTCATCACGCGCCCGAACGGCATTTTCGTCGTGACCGGCCCGACCGGCTGCGGCAAGACGACGACGCTGTATTCCTGCCTGCGCCGGGTCAACACGATTGATTCCAAATTGCTCACGGCCGAGGACCCGGTGGAATTTGACATCGAAGGCATCATGCAGGTCGCCGTCAACGAGGCGGCGGGCATGACGTTCGGCAAGGCCCTGAAATCCTTTTTGCGTCAGGATCCGGACATCATCATGGTCGGGGAAATGCGCGATTTGGAAACCGCGCAGATTTCCATTCAGGCCTCGCTCACCGGCCACTTGGTGTTGAGCACGCTGCACACGAACGATTCGCCCGGCGCGGTGACGCGTCTGGTGGACATGGGCGTGGAACCGTTTTTGATTTCCTCCACGCTGATGGCCGTGCTGGGCCAGCGGCTCGTCCGCACGGTTTGTTCGAATTGCCGGACGCCGTTCGAGCCGACCGAGACGCAATTGGCGCTGCTCAATCTTTCGCCGCACGATCTGGGCGACAAGGTTTTTCATTACGGTCGCGGTTGTTCGACGTGCAACGACACCGGTTACAAGGGCCGCAAAGGCATTTACGAATTGCTGGTCGTCAGCGACGCCATCCGCACGCTCATCAATGAACGCGCGCCCACCGTGGTGGTGCGCCAGAAAGCCGTCGAGCTCGGCATGGTGACCTTGCGCGAAGACGGATTGCGCGGTATTTTCGAGGGCGACACCACCATTGAAGAAGTTGTCAAATACACATGAGTCCAAATCCTAAAGTCCCAAGTCCAAGGTCTGTTGAGCGGGTGACTGCTTGCGGCTTTGGCCCTTGGACCTTGGACTTTGGACTTTGGACTTTGGCCCTTGGCCCTTGGATGTTTTAGTCTATGCCAAAATTTAATTACATCGCCCTGGACGCCCGCGGAGCTGAAACCAAGGGCACCGTCGAAGTCGGCAGCCAGAACGAGGCCATCAGCCGCGTGAAGGACATGGGTTTGTTCCCCACGAAAATCAGCGAGGCGGACAAGGAAGACAAGTCCGCCGGCAAAAATACCAAGGCCAAACCGGCGGCCAAGGGCAAGGGCAAGGGCAAGGGCAAAAAGGGCGGGGCGATGAATATCAGCATTTCCATTCCCGGTTTTGGCGGGAAGGTGAAGCCGAAAGTGCTGACGACGTTCACCCGGCAATTGGCCACGCTGGTGGATGCCGGCCTGCCGTTGTTGCGCGGCTTGCGCGTGCTGGAAAAGCAGGAGCGCAGTCCGGCGCTCAAGCGCATTCTCGGCGAACTCGCCGTGTCCATCGAAGGCGGCAGCACCTTTTCCGAGGCGCTCGCGCAGCATCCGAAAGTTTTCAACAAATTGTTTGTCAACATGGTCAAGGCCGGCGAGCTCGGCGGTGTGCTTGAAGTCGTGTTGAAACGTCTCGCGGAATTTTCCGAGAAGGCGCAGAAAATCAAGGGCAAGGTCAAGGCCGCGATGTTCTATCCCACGGCGGTGATGATCGTGGCCGTCGGCATCATGATTTTGCTGATGTGCTTTGTCGTCCCGAAATTCAAGGACGTCTTCGCCGGCATGGGTGTCAAGATGCCCGGTTTCACCCTGTTCGTCATGGCCACGAGCGATTTGATCAAGAACAATATTCTGGCTACTCTGGGCAGCATGGTGGTGGTGGTCATTATTTTCATGCTATTCATCAAGACCAAATTTGGCCGGCTGGTGTGGGATAAATTCCAGCTGAACATGCCCGCCATCGGGCCGGTGATCAGCAAGGTGGCCATCTCGCGCTTCACGCGCACGCTGGGCACGCTGGTCAGCAGCGGTGTGCCGATTTTGCAGGCGCTGGTCATCGTCCGCGAAACCGCCGGCAACGTCGTCATCGCCAACGCCGTCAACAAGGTTCACGAAAGCGTGAAGGAAGGCGAAACCATCACCGCGCCGCTGGAAGGTTCCAACGTCTTTCCGCCGATGGTCATCAGCATGGTGGACGTCGGCGAGCAAACCGGCGCGCTGCCCGAAATGTTGATCCGCATCGCCGACGATTACGACGAGCAGGTGGACAACGCCGTGGCGGCCATGACCTCGCTGCTCGAACCCATCATGATTGTCTTTCTGGCCGTCATCGTCGGCAGCATCGTTATCGCCATGTTCCTGCCCTTGATCGCCATGATCACCAATTTGAGCGGTGACGAAGGCGGCGGCGGCGGCAAGGAATAATCTGCCCCCAAAAATCGATTCGAGGCCGGAACTTGACAAAAATGCTCGCCTGTTGTAAATACATTGTATTCACATTGCATGGGCGATCTATTTACAATTAACCCGATATGGAGTTCGATTGGAATAACGCGCCCTTTGAGCTTGGCTCTTTGACGCAGCGGGAAATCGAGGAATCCTTTGAGGATGCCTTTGCCGTGCGGCTGATGCCGGATTCGCCCCGGTTTGGCGTGCAGGCGCGTTTTTTTAATCTCGGCGTATCGGCGGCGGGCATCGGGATCATGAGCGTGTATCGCACCAATGGCCGGCAGGTGCGGGTGATTTTTGCCCGGCCCTTTGAGGCCGAGGAACGGTTTTTTTACCAGCGGAAAACCGAGCAGATGCTGGCGCAATAAAATAATTTTATGCAGACGTTCGCCAACTGGGAAGACGTGCCGCTCTTCGATCAGGAAGACGCGGAGGCGAATTTCTGGGCCGAGAACCGGCCCGACTTGCGGCTCATGGAGGCGGCCGTGGCCGGCAATGCGGCGGCGGCGGAGTCCGTCACCATCACGCTGCGGATTGACCCGCGCATGTTGGCGCGCATCAAGCGCGTGGCCCGGACCCGGTATCTGAATTATCAGAGCATGATTAAACAATGGTTGAGCGAACGCATGGAACAGGAACTGAAAGAACGATGAAAACCAACACCCATCAAATGCGGAATGCGGAATGCGAATTGCGGACTGATTTTGAAAATCCGTCAGCGTGCCCGGCGGCAATTCAAAATTCAAAATTCAAAATTCAAAATTCCGCCGCCTTCACGCTGATCGAGCTGCTGGTGGTCATCACCATCATTGGCGTCCTGGCGGCATTCACTATTCCCGTGATGAAATCGCTCAAGCGCCAGCAATACATCAAAAACGTGCAGGCCGAAATGCAGCAGTTGGAAACCGCGCTGGATAACTACAAGGCCAAATACGGCGCCTATCCGCCGAGCAACCAGATCACTCCAGCCAATAACTACGCGCCACTGGATCGCGCGCAATTCAGCCAGCTCTATTACGAATTGTCCGGGGTCATGCACACCAACAGCGCCTTCACCACGTTGGATGGCGCTTCGACGCTTACCGAAGCTCAATATCTGGCCGCCTATGGCGTGGGCGGTGTGGTCAATACCAGCATGGGCGGCGGGGAAGACGCGGCCAGTGCCAAGAATTTTCTGCCGGGCTTGAAAGCCAAGCAGATTTATTATCCCGTGACGAATAACGGCATTGCGACCACGATGCTGGTCACCTCCGTTGGCGGGCCCGATCCGGGTTATCAGCCTTTGAATGCGGAAGGCTTGAATCCGTTTCGCTACGTTTATCCCGGCACCAATAATCCCAACTCCTATGATTTGTGGGTCCAGCTCTCGATTGGCACGGTGACCAATACGGTTACTCATTACTCCAATCCCAAATTTTATCTGATTTGTAATTGGACCAAGCAGGTTCAACTGAACAGCCCGCTGCCCTGATTTTTTATGATGCGCCTGGCCAGAACCAATGGCTCGAATGTTCGCCGCGTGCCGGTCACGTGGCGGGATTGCGTCTGGTATCCGCCCATCGCCGTGCGCGCGGCCGCCGCCGCCGTTTCCATCCGCCCTGCAATGTCATTGCCGCAAGTGTTCCCTTTGTGCCATCATGGCCGCTCATTCAAATTTAAGACTATGAAAAACATGTTGCGTTCGTCGCGCCGTCCGCGCGCGGGTTTTACCCTGGTGGAATTGCTGGTGGTCATCGCCATCATCGCCATTTTGGCGGCGATGACGTTGACGGCTTTGTCCGGGGCCAGCACCTCCGCGAAAAAAATGAAGGCCAAGCTGGAAGCGCAGTCCATCGCCACGGCAATTGAGGCGTATGATTCCGCTTACGGTCGTTTCCCCGTTTCCGCCGCCGCGCAAAACCAGGCCGTGGCCAATGCCAAAAACGGGTTGAATCCTGACTTCACTTACGGCGGGAATTTTTATCAGCCCTCCGGTGGAACTTTAATTCCTTACACCATCCAGTCACCGAATCTCCTGTTAACGAATGACGAGGTCATCGCCATTTTGATGGACTTGACCAACTATCCCACCGGCCCCTATTCGATCAATTACAACCACGTCAAAAATCCCCAGTCGACCAAATTCCTGACCGCCAAAAGCTCGGGCGACAACTCTTCGCCGGGCGTCGGCAATGATCTGGTCTATCGCGATCCGTGGGGCAATCCGTATATCATCACCATGGACTTGAGCTATGACGATCAATGTCAGGAT
>CAISEZ010000024.1 GCA_903884535.1 uncultured Verrucomicrobia subdivision 3 bacterium | reverse complement strand
GGGCGAACGCCAGTTCTCCAAGGACAACAAGACCATCGGCCGGTTCAATCTCGCGGACCTCCCGCCCGCACCGCGCGGCGTGCCGCAGATTGAAGTGACCTTCGACATTGACGCCAACGGCATCTTGCATGTCGCTGCGAAAGATCTTGGCACGGGCAAGGAACAGAAGATTTCCATCACGGCCAGCAGCGGTCTCTCGAAGGAAGAAGTCGAGAAGATGCGCAAAGACGCCGAGGCTCATGCCGACGAGGACAAGAGCCGCCTGGAAGAAATCCAGACGCGTAATGAGGCGGACAACTCCGTTTATCGCACCGAGAAATTGCTCAAGGACAACGCGGAGAAAATTTCTCCGGACGACAAGAGCAAGCTCGAAGCGGCGGCCAGCGCGGTGAAAGAAGCGCTCAAGGGCACGGACGCGGCGGCGATCAAATCCACCAGCGAGAAGCTGAACGAAGTGTGGCAGGCGATCTCGACGGAACTTTACAAGCAGGCTTCGGCCAAGGCGCAACCCGGTGCCGGTGCGGCGGGCGCGCAGCCCGAAGGCGGCGAACCGAAATCCGAAGAGAAGAAAAAAGACGACGGCGTGATTGACGCGGAAGTCGTGGACGAGAAGAAATAATTTCAACGCGGAGGAATTTAAAAATTCCTCCGCGCTTTCATTTTTGAATTTTCCCACCGCTCGGGCGGCGGGAGTTAATTAAGCAGTCAACAAAACAAACAACCAACAAAACAAAAGTATGGCACTAAACGTTAAACCGCTCGGCGACCGCATCCTCGTGGAAGCCGTCGAAGAGAAGGAAACCAAAAAAGGCGGCATTATCATCCCCGATTCTGCCAAGGAAAAACCGACGGAAAGCATCGTGGTCGCGCTCGGCACCGGCAAGCTCGACGACGACGGCAAACGCGTTCCCTTTGAAGTCAAAAAGGGCGACCGCATCCTGTGCAGCAAATACGGCGGCACGGAAATCAAAATTGACGGCAAGGAATATAAGATTTTGTCCTCGGACGACATTCTCGCCGTGCTCGAATAAACCACTCAACTTTCAACAATAAACTATTAACTAAATTATATGGCAGCTAAACAATTAGTATTCGACGAGCAGGCGCGGCAGGCGTTGCTCAAGGGCGTGCAGAAACTCGCGCGCGCCGTGGTGGCGACCCTCGGCCCGAAAGGCCGCAATGTGGTCATTGACAAAAAATTCGGTTCCCCGACGGTCACCAAGGACGGTGTGACGGTCGCCAAGGAAATCGAACTGGAATGCCCGTTTGAAAACATGGGTGCGCAGATGGTCCGCGAAGTCGCGAGCAAGACCAGCGACGCGGCCGGCGACGGCACGACGACGGCGACGGTTTTGGCCGAGTCCATTTATCGCGAAGGTCTGAAGTATGTGACCAGCGGCGCCAGCCCGATCAACATCCAGCGCGGCATCAACAAAGCGGTCGAAGCCGCCGTGGAACATCTCGCGAAGATCTCCAAGAAAGTCAAAGACAAGGAAGAAATCAAGCAGGTCGCCACCGTTTCCGCCAACTGGGACACCACGATCGGCGAAATCATCGCTGACGCGATGGACAAGGTCGGCAAAGACGGCACGATCACGGTTGAAGAAGCGAAGTCCATCGAGACCACCCTCGACGTCGTCGAAGGCATGCAGTTCGACAAGGGCTATCTCTCGCCGTATTTCGTCACGAACGCCGAGACGATGGAAGCCAAGCTCGAAGACGCCTACGTCTTGAATTACGAAAAGAAAATCAGCAGCTTGAAAGATTTGCTGCCCATCCTGGAAAAAGTCGCGAAGACCAGCAAACCGCTGTTGATTATCTCCGAAGAAGTCGAAGGCGAAGCGCTCGCGACTCTCGTCGTGAACAAGCTCCGCGGCACGATCAATGTCTGCGCCGTCAAAGCCCCCGGCTTCGGCGACCGCCGCAAATCCATGATGGAAGACATAGCGGTTCTCACCGGTGGCAAGTGCATCACCGAAGACCTCGGCATCAAACTTGAATCCATCGGCCTCGAAGACCTCGGCCGCGCCAAGAGCATTGTCGTGGACAAGGAAAACACCACGATCGTTGAAGGCTACGGAAAATCCTCCGAGATCCAGGGCCGCGTGAATCAGATCCGCCGCCAGATCGAAGAAACCACGAGCGATTACGACAAGGAAAAATTGCAGGAACGTCTCGCGAAGTTGGCGGGCGGCGTGGCCGTCATCAACGTCGGCGCGCAGACCGAAACCGAAATGAAGGAAAAGAAAGCGCGCGTGGAAGACGCGTTGCACGCGACCCGCGCGGCCGTGGAAGAAGGCATTGTGGCCGGCGGCGGCGTGGCGCTCATCCGCTGCATCGCGGCGATCGAAGCCGTCAAAGGCGCGAACGACGACGAGCAGATCGGTGTGGACATCATCAAGCGCGCCGTCGAAGGCCCGCTGCGTTCGCTCGCCGCGAACGCCGGTGTCGAAGGTTCGCTCATCGTGCAGGAAGTCAAGAAGCGCAAGGGCAACGAAGGTTACAACGTCGCGACGGGCGCGTATGAAGACCTCGTGAAAGCCGGCGTGGTTGATCCGAAGAAAGTCACGCGCTCGGCGTTGCAAAACGCGGCCAGCATCGCGGGCCTCTTGCTCACGACCGAATGCCTCATCACCGACGCTCCCGAGAAGGAAAAAGCTCCGGCTGGCGGCGGCGGTCACGGCGGCGGCGGCATGGGCGACATGGGCGGCATGGGCGGCTACTAAGGTCCTTGCGGACGGCCACCGTCCGAAATTTGAGGAACCGAGAAATTCAGAACGCGGCTGGGAGCAATCCCGGCCGCGTTTTTGCTGATTGAGAAATTCGCACGAGAAGTTTCTATTTTTGCGGTCAAACCATTTCGGCTCGCGTGCAATTTTGTTTTTCCATTCGACATTCTTCCGTCATCCTTTCGCCGATGTCCGAACCGATCCCCAATCCGCAACTGCTCCGCTCGCTGGGCCGGCTGGCGCGCGGGTTGTCCGCGCTGTTTTGGGGTCTGCCCGCGGCGCTGATCGTCTGCGCGGAAACCGCGCGCGCCGACTGGCTCAAGCCACACGGCATTCTGCCCGCGCTCGCCGTCAACGCGCTGCTGCTTTATGGCCTCTGGCAGATGAGCGATTTTCAAAAACAGGAACGCCCCTGGCGCAACGCGCTGGATCGCGCGCTGCTGCTGGCGCTCGTCAACCTCGGCCTGTGCCCGTTTATTTTTTGGCACAATAAAATGCCGGG
>CAISEZ010000023.1 GCA_903884535.1 uncultured Verrucomicrobia subdivision 3 bacterium | reverse complement strand
GCCAAAGGATTGTTGCGGATTTCCACCGTGGCCCGGCGCGCGGCGCTGCCGTCGTAACTCATCGTCTGATCAGTGATTTTCAAATCGTCCTCCAACGCGCGATGCGGCTTGATGCCTTTGGCCTGCAACACGCCGTGATATGCGCGCACGGCTTCCTCCGGCGAAATTTTTCCCTGCGTGATCAACCGCAGCATTTCGATGAACGCCAGTTGATGTTCCGCGTTGTTGATTTTGCGCCCGTAAAGGCCGACGCGCGCGCCGTATTTTTGCGCGTCGTGAATCAGCTTGAACGCATCGTAAGTCGTGCCGGCGCTGCCGCCAAGAATTCCCACCACCAGCTTGGGATCGTATTGCGCTATCTCCTCCATCGCCTTCGGACCGTGATAAACGATTTTCAAAAAATCCGGCCGGCCGGATTCCGGCACGCCGGCGAGCGTGCGAATGATGTTGTCGTTGATGAATTCACCAAGCTTTTCCGGCGCGATCCCGCTGGGCACGTTCGGGTCGAACACTTCGAGAAAGTGCCGGAATTTTTTCCGCTCCGCCTCCTCGCGAAAAGATTTATACCAGAGCAGCGTCTGGCGGTCCTGCTCCAGTTCGTTCACGAACGTGACGGAATAAAGGCTGAGGTTCGCGCCGGGAAAATCATCGGTGGTCCGGTCACATTCGATCTGGCCGCATTGAATATGATCAATGTTGGCCGAGCGAAACGGCTGCGCGGGTTCGCGCGTATAGCAACCGTGTCGCACGGCCCAGACATCCGTGGTGTCGTTCGCCCGCGCGGCGGGCGTGACGGCGGAATTTTTGAATAGCCCTTCCTTGATCGTAAGCTGTTCGTTGACGTAGGCGGACATGAGCATGATGTCCACTTGGCCCTGCTGCACCACTTCGCGGATGATGTCGAGAAATTCGGGCAGGTTGCGGTAGCCGTATTCTTCGCGCGACCAGAGCTCCGGGGAAAACTGCGCGGGCCGCGCGCCGCTGCGCGAAAGATACGACCACGGCCCCGGCGCACGCACGCCAAACGCCATGTCCGCATCCTTCGCATCGGCAAGGATGAACTCGCGCGTGGACTGTGGATTCGCGCGGATCGCGGCCAGTTTTTGATCGAGCGAACGGATCATTTGTTTTTGATTTTATTGCAAAGCCAATGGTTCGTCCACGTAAACACGGTTTCGCTCATTTCAAATCATCAAACACCGCGAGCAGCGTGTAATAATTATCCACCAGCAAACCTTCGTAGCCATGGCCGCCACCGTGCCAGTCGCGCCAGTCGCGGGACCGGCCGCTGGCATCGAAGCCTTGAAATTCTCCGCGCGCGAAGCCGTCGAGCATCGGATACAAAATCGCTTTCGCCTCCTCGCGCCGGCCAAGCTGGTAAAGCGCCTTGATGGTGAAATACGACCAGCAGGCAGTTGCGCCGCCGTTTTCATAATATTGAAAACCGTCGGAGCCGTCTTCCAAACGCGGCACGCCATGCACCTGCGGCGGCGTGTCGTGAAAAACATAGTCGCCTTTTTTCACCGGCACGAGATTGCCCGGCAGGCCCAGCGCAAAATTCGTGTAACCCACGGAGCGCATCTTCGCGAGCAGTTTGTCCATGACGGCATTGGCGGTCTGATCCTCCAGCAGGCCGCAGGAAATTGCCGCGCCCTGGACAAAAGTGAACCAGTAATCGTGGAGCTGGCCGTCGGCACTTTTCCAACCGGCGAGCACGCCGGTGGCGGGATTCAAAAACGTCAGCGCGTAGGCGGCGCGCAGTTTGTCGGCCTTGGCGGAAAAAAACTGCGCGTCATCGACCTGTCTTAATTTTTCAGCAAGCGCCGCGAACATCCGACAGGCGCGATAGGCCAGCGCGTTGGCATAATCGTCCTCATGGCCGAAATTGATCGTGTCCCACCAGTTCGCCGGCCGTTTGTCGGCGAGCGGACGGTCGCCGTAATTTCCCGTGGCGGGATATTTTATCAGGCCATCGCCGTCGGTGTCGGCGGCCATCATTTCGTGGCCCCACGCGGAAAGTTTTTCGTAATTGACCCGCGCCCATTTCAAATCATGCGCGCCGTTGACGTAGTTGCACGCCGCGATGAGAAACGATGGCAGCGTGTCGAGCGAGGTCCACGGTGTTTTCCAGGAATCCACATCCGCACTGGTTTTTTCCATGCCGTAGCCCATCTGGCCGTATCCCTTTGCGCCGGCCAGATAACGGTCCAGTGTCATCCGCACCAAGTCGAGGCACGTCAGTCCACGCGCCAGCGGCGGCGTGTGCAGGGCGAGGTCGGAATATTCAAACAGCGTGAATGAACACGCATCGCTCGATGAATTGTTCGCGAGCATTTGCAGGCGCGGGTTGACTTGAAAAATATTGAGCCAGTCGCGGCGGAAACCGTCGTAGCGCGGATTATTTTCGAGACCCGGCAGCTTCGGATAAATCGTCGTCACTTCAAGTTTGTATTCGACGTGTTTTCGTTCCGCGGTCGCCGGCGGAAAAGCGACCCGCACAAACGCCGGCTTCACAAATCGCCGTGCATCGTAATCGAGCGCGCCGTCGCCGGTGATGCGCAGCGTGCCCATGTCCGGCAGATGCAGCACGCACGGCAGGTTCATTTGCCGCGTGTCCGGCTTCATCAAACCGAGCAACGTCGCGTGATTCGTCCGCTGGTTGAAAGTCAGAACAAACGGCGGCGCTTCAACCCCGGCCGAATAATCTGAACGCAACGTCAACGTGCGTTCGCTGAACCGGACGAGCCAGACTGCGCGGCCGCCGAGCTTGTAAGTGAAATCATTTTCAAGTTTCAGCCCCGGCACGAAATTGGTTTCCGCCAGCATGGGATTTTGATCCAGCCGGCCTCCGCCGAGCGAATCTACCGAAAAAAAACTGAACGCGGGCGCATTTGGAGACAGGCGGGCGGCAAAATATTTCGATTGAAAATCCAGGCCGCCGGCGCACGCGACGCCCATAGAAAGAAAAAATGCAATGGCCACGCAAACGCCAGCACAATTTATTTTCACGCCATGTCGCCTGTTGCTTTTGCATCGAAATGAATCATTCATTTGGCAGAAATATTTTGGCGAAACCCCAGCCTGCGGCCAAGCGCAAGACAATTTTGCCACGGCTCGACGGCGGCGGAACACGTGGCGTCACGCAATGAAGCGGCGGCGGCGCAAACGGCGAGTTCCAAGCATCTTTGAAAATCCCAGCTTTCGTGCAAGCCAAGCAGGAAACCCGCGGCAAACGCGTCGCCCGCACCTGCGGTTCCGGCAATCAAATTTGCCGGCATGCGCACCGCCGGTTGCCAGATGGCTTCACCCACTCCGGCCACGCACAAGGCACCTTCCGGCAGATGAACAATGACCGCACCATGAACGCCGCGCTGTAAAACGTCGCGCGCCTGTGATTCCAATTGCATCAAATTTTTACTCGCGCTTGCACTCACGAGCCGCGCGAGTTCGTATTCATTCAAAAAAAGATAATCCAAGTGCGGCAGGCTGGGATTCACGGTGGCTGAAAAATTACCGGTCTCATTGCTGACCAAATCGGCCGCGGTGGTCATGCCCAACCCACGCGCCTGCGCCAGCAAGCGCGAGGCTTTGGTTTGTCTGCTTTCGTCCACGGCGTCGAGCGTCTGCAAAAGGCACAGATAGCCGAGATAAAAAATCCGCGCCGTCGTTTTGGTCAGGTCAAACTGGGCCAGGTCGAGCAACGCGTTCGCCCCGTGCTGATGAAAAAAAGTGCGCCGCCCGGTGTCGGCCACCGTCATCACATCGGTGAAGGAAGTTGGCGCGGCGGAAGTTTGCTGGATTGCGCGGCAGTCAATGCCGTGCGCGGCGCAATCGCGCAAAATGTTTTCACCATCGGCGTCGCGCCCGATCAAGCCGATGCCGACCAGCGGAAAGCCGCCGCCGAGCCTGGCGAGATTTTTGGTGAGGATGTAAGGCCCGCCGCCGTTGCCGTCAATCTGGCGGGTGATGTTGGCGAGGGCGTCTTGCGCCGGCCAGACATCAATCATTTTGACATGGTCAACAATCCAGTTGCCGCCGGCGAGCAGGCCGCTGCGCTTTTCTGAATGAATGGTTTCAGCGAGCACGAGTTAGCACGGGTTTAGTCAGAGGATTATTCAAGCAAGAATGCCGAACGTCGAATGGGATCGGCTTGTCATATAAATCTGCTTCAAGCTTTGGATATTTACAGGCGATGTCAAATAATCAACTCAACAAACTTGGATTTTGTTCAAATGTCTTGAGAACAAATTCACCAAAGATGGTATTCGCCCAAGCGAACCATGATCGGGTGAATTGAGTGGGATCATCCTTGTTAAAGGCTTCGTGCATGAAGCCGGTGCCGGCATGTGTAGTCTGCAGAGCGGTCAGACAACTGTGAATT
>CAISEZ010000022.1 GCA_903884535.1 uncultured Verrucomicrobia subdivision 3 bacterium | reverse complement strand
TTAGGCAATCTCAGGATTTATCTCTTCCGGTTGCCACAGCATCCGGCCTTCCATTCCGCCGGCGATGGTCAGGGTTTGTCCGGTGATATGTCCGGCCAGCCGGTCGGAAGCAAGAAATACCACGGCATTGGCCATGTCTTCCGGCCGCGCAATTTTTGGAAGCGCCATGGTGGCGGTGACTTTGCGGAGCATGGGAGTGTCCGCCAATTTTGCCGCATTGCGTGGCACCACCGTCCAGCCGGGGCAA
Organism: uncultured Verrucomicrobia subdivision 3 bacterium; assembly: GCA_903884535.1. Classification (GTDB taxonomy): domain Bacteria; phylum Verrucomicrobiota; class Verrucomicrobiia; order Limisphaerales; family UBA11358; genus UBA11358. The sequence continues at coordinate 15,484 of CAISEZ010000022.1, read as the reverse complement.
ACACAGTTGACGCGACCACCACAATAATTTTTCGTATGCGGGGCCAGTCGCGCCAGTTCGTTCTTCAGCGAGCGCGTCAGGCCGAAAGCCAGCGCCGCCTTGGCGGAAGCATAGTCGGCATGACCCGCCTCGCCAAACACTGCCGCCGTCGAGCCGATGAGCACCACATTGCCGCGCTTCTGGTCGGCGACGAGCCGGAAAAAATCCCGTGTGCAAAGGAACACCGATGTCAGCACACCATCCATCGTCTGACGCCATTGTAGGAGGGGCATGTCCTGCAACCGCACGTCGCGTGTCTCCCAGCGGCCGGCGTTCGCCACCAGCGTGTCCACGCGGCCAAAATGCCGCTGCGCCTGGGCGAACATTTTTTTGACGGCTGATTCCTTGGTGAGATCGGCACTGACGAGTAGCGATGGCACCGGCCCCAGTTCTTTTTGGAGTTGGCGCAAGCCAGCCAGATTGCGATGGCAATGCAGCACGAGGCTGGCACCTTCGGCGGCAAACACCCGCGCAATAGCGGAACCGATGCCGCCGGACGCGCCGGTGATGAGCACCACTTTGTCTTTTAATTGGGTATCCACACTGGTGATTCTAACCACCGGATGCCGGCGACGCCATCAAATCCAATTCAGGTGAACGCGTAAGTAGCGTCGCAAGATATTTAAATGTGCGGTTGAAAAAAATTGACATAAATCATTTTGAGTGTGATGAGGAGCACCATCGTGAGAAAGACGGGCCGGATAAATTTAGTGCCGCGGGTGACAACGATTCGGCTGCCCGCCCGCGCTCCGAGCCACTGGCCCGCGCCCATGATGAGACCCGCGGCGAACCAGACTTTTTGCGCACAGAGAAACAGCGTGAGCGAGGCAAGGTTGCTGGCCCAGTTGAGCGCCTTGGTGTTGGCCGTGGCGCGCGCCATGTTGAATCCCAGCCCGAGCATGAAGGCCAGGGCAAAAAATGTGCCCGTGCCCGGCCCCAAAAATCCGTCATACAGGCCAATGCCGAAGGCAAAAATGAAATCAAACTTGACCCGCGAAAGGCGCGGATGGATGTCCTGCTCACCAAGCTGCGGGCGCAGCCAGACGAATATTGCCACGGCGAATAGCAGGACCGGGACGATGCGTTTGAGCAGGCCGGGATCAAATTGCTGAACGAGAAAAGTTCCGAGCAGCGAGCCGAGAAATGCGAGCAACCAGGCCCGGCGGAGTTCCAGATAGTTCAATGTCCCGGCGCGGGCGAAATGAAATGTCGCACTGGTGGAGCCGAAGGTGGATTGCAGTTTGTTCGTGCCCAGCGCGACCACGGGATCCGGACAAATGCTCAACATCACCGGCAAGGTGATGAGCCCACCGCCGCCGGCGAGCGTATCCACAAACCCCGCCGTGAGTCCGGTCAGAAACAACAGCGCAATTTGCCAGCCTTCAATCATTAGAAAAATCTGATGATAAGAGCAGCCTCGGGAGTTGACCCGCCGTCATTCAATTGGATTTTGCCGAACCCAGCGCTGCGGTTGTTGGGGGCAGGCTCACAGGTTGATCGGCGATGTCGGTCATAATTTCCCGCTGGGTAACCTTGGAAATGGTAATGGCGTGGGAAAAATACATCAACTGGCTGCCTGCGAAAGCGCCGGGGTGATTCTTGAAACCATCCTTGGTCGTGGTATCGGCATGATTGTGCTGGCCCGCTTGAATGATTTCCGGTCCTTCGGCCAAAATGGCCGCGTCACTTTTTGTGCTGGGGCGCACAATGGCGATGTGTCCGGGGCGTTTCGGGTCAGGATTTTTACAGGTCACGACTACAAGCTGTCCCTCATTCGCCAGTTCCTGCGCCTGAACGGGAGTTTTGACCGCCTGCCAACCCTCGTTGGTGCCACTGGCGCAGAGCCAGGTCTGCTGGGCATTTGCCAGCAAGACTGCGGAATGCGCCGGTGGATGCAACAGGTAAACACCTAGTTTTTCCGCCGCTGCCGCCGCAAAGGCACTGCAATGAGTGTGCAAAGTGGCATTGGTATAGACTTTCCCGTTGGGCTCGCCCGTGCGCCAATCCACCTGACGACCGGCGAGCCAGAGTTGCTCGACATGCATCGAGTCCAGCACTTTGGCCACCTGCTGGCCGGCGGGAGTAATTTCACTAGCGGCGACAGATAACTGCCCTCCCAACAGAGCCCCTAAAACTGATACCCAAAAAACACGTGCAAATTTCATAAAATCAATCCTGCCGACCTGCCCGTCTGAGCCCACAAAACAGTCTTCGCTGGTCCATAACGAAGGGTGGCTGTAGCGGTGCTTTGAGGGTAAACATTAGATGCTTCAGCCACCGATTGGAATAGTGAGTTTATGCTACCTCCCCATCTGGAGTTTTGCTGCTCACGGATAAACCAGTTTGTAGAATCCCGCATTGCCTAGCCCACCGGCGTCGGTGTAATTAATGATTCCATTACTGTCCGCCGTGACCACTTCCCCCGGCGTCGTCCAAGTGATCAGGTCCGTTGACCGTTGCACATGATATTGCGTGCCCGGAATGCCATAAAAGACAATGCTCGCCTGAAACGGACCGGTGCCAGTCACCGAAGTGATCTGGCCATTGGCCGGAGGCGCGTAAATCTTTTCCGTTTGCGTCGCGGAGGTCAGCAAGCCGCTGGCGGCGGTTATCGCCGGAATGCCGACCACGCCGTCATTGTAAAAGAAAGTCGCCGTGCTGGTGCCACTGGCAATCGTCACGCTGGTGACTTCCGTCACCCCGTCCGCACCGGACAGAAACGTCCCGCGGCCCAAATCAGAATTGTCCGAGGTGGAACTCAAGTTCACCACCGTGTCCGACGTGGCCGTGAACACGTGATTGCTCTGATCCTCCAACGTCACCGTAATCAGCACCGAGTTCGAGTTGACATTGATCGTCTGAGCGGCGGGACTGAAGACGAGTTTTGTCGCGCCCGACACAATAGAAGATCCATTAATTGACGGGGTCACGTCCGACCAGTCGTTGTCCGCCCGCATCACGTCATATTGAAACCCGCCCGAGGTGAGATAGGTGACCGCAGAGCCCGCCTCATAAAACAGCACCGTCCCGATATTGGCTGGTTCCGGGGTTCCTCCGGTCGTTGCCGTCGCCGTCGCCACGGCAGGCTCGCTGCTGCCCGGGGTCGGGTTGACGTAAAGACTGCACGTGGCTGATGAACCGAACGAATATTTCAGCACAACCAAATAAGTCGTGTTATCCGTCAGATCACCCGTCCAAGTTGTAGTTCCATTTAACCGTTCGACACCCAAATCAAAATGCGACGTGTCGGCACCTTTGCGGGCGTGCAGCGTCAACGGGTCGGTCGGGGCGGGCGGGCTATTCGTCCCGCCCGGCAGATTCGCCGCCGCCGCTTGCAGCGAGGCCATGAACTCATCCGTCATCACCGGGTTGGTCACCACATTCAGCAGAAAAGAGAAATACACCGCCCCGGACGAAACATTATTGCTCAAGCTGCGATAATACCAGCGGCTGTTGCTGCCGGCCTTCGACAATTGCAGCTTGGCCGCCGGATTTACCGAGTTCGTCAACGGCAGGATGTCCGGGCTGGTGGCTCCGGATAAGTCACCCGCCAGGATTTTAATAAACGAAGTTGATCCGGTGCCGCCGCCGACAGACCACGGCCCGCGCACATTCGCTCCCGCACCAGTAGATCCCGAAGCGGCATAGTCCTGCCCGTCCTGCATCAACGCCGCCACGCCAGCCACCACCACACCGCCGGATTGAATGACTTGTTGTAATGCGCCCGACGTGCTGCCGTTGTTGTTCGCATCACCACTGTAAACCGCCGTGATTGCATTTGTCCCCGCACCGCCCGAGGTCGTAAAGGCCGCGGCGGTGCCCGATAGCGTCGCGCTTCCGAGAACGGCCGAGCCATTCATGAATGTCACCGTGCCGGTGGGCGTGGTGCCACCCGAAATCGTTGCACTAAAAGTAATGGGCTGACCTTCGGACGCCGGGTTGGCCGAACTGACCAGCGTCACCGTCGGCGTTGTCTTGTTCACCTGGTTAACATTGACCGTCCGGGTGGCCACCAGATTACTTCCGCCGGAAGTTGTCGCTTGATAGGTTAACGTGTAAGTCCCCAATACGTTGACATTGACGGTTCCATTGGTGGTAACGGCCAGACTGGTGGAACAGTTTTCAGTAGCGATGGCACCCGGATCAACAAAGGTCGCGCCTAAACTCCAATTCATGGTAGCAGGACCGTTCAGAGTGATGCCGGTGACCGTTGAACTCTGCGTCACCACCTGACTGACAATGCCGTAGGGGTCGGTCACCTGTATTCCAAAGGTGCAAGCCTGCGGCGCCGGGACGGCAAGATTGGTGGTGGTGTAAAGCGTGATCGGCACATTGGAATTGGTAAAGGTCAAGACCGTGTTCCAAGTGCTGAAATCCGTGGTGGTTTGCAATCTATAATTCCTACCGACCAGCGATGAAACCTGACAACGCAAGGTGCCATTGGAGACAGTGACGCCGCTGATCGCAGGAATGAGCGGCGAGATGGGATAGGTCACCGCATGGTAAAAATAATCAATCCCGGAAGGAAACGCGCCGGGGTGCTGATTGAAACCAGTGGAAACATTCGAAAGATTGAAGTTGTAAGTGCCCGACTGGCATTCCTCTGCCCCAACCGCAGTAATGTTGGCCACGGTGTTGACATAGGGATGAATCACCGCGGTGTGTCCCGAACCAGTCGGGCTCAAATAGACAGCTATCACCAGATAGCCCTGGTTCGCCAGACTTTGCGCGACGACGCCGTTCGTGGAATTTTTAGGAATGCCAATCCAGCCATAGCCGATGCCTTCGGCCGATGGATACCAGGTATCTTGCGCATTGGCCAGATTACTCCAGGAATGTTCAGGCGAACGCAGGATATAAATGCCGAGCGGGTTGGCTACCGCAGCCGTGAAACAACTACAGTGTGTGCTCACCACAAAATCATTATTACCACCGGTTCCGATCGGGGTGTTCGGCGAACCGGTTTGCCAGTTGACCGCCACGGGCAGCCACCAATGCTGGACTTGAAAGGAATCCAAATACGCGGCGAGCGCGCTGCCATTCGGCGTCACCACGCCGATATCCGCGCGGGAAACGGTGGCAGCCGAGAAGCAGGCACCGGCTAATCCCGCCGCCAGGATCGCAACCCGCAAAAGTGACTTTAATTGCATAATAAAACTCTTACAGCCGCCAGCCTGTGTCAGTAATAATCCCACCACCATACTTTCTCAATTCAGAAAGCTTCACAACTTGGCCGAGGGCTAGGCTGAACCTTAATTCCCAAACCCGCTGAATGGAATAGTGAGTTTGTGCTACTGCCAGGCGATCCGACTTGTTCGCGTGACAATTTTTTCCGTCATCAAAATCAATCTTTGTCTGACGACGGCCATCTCCCCGCCACCACCTCGAAGGCCATGCCGCTGAACTGCCGGACAAATTGCTCCACCGAAATCTGAAAAACACCATTCGTGGTCGGATAGCCGACTTCCGGTCCAGGTTCACCCTGGGGCTGGAAATTTTCCCCGTGCGGATTCCACAGCTCAACGCAATCTTTGACCGCGGCGTAGCCGAGCACCGCATAAGCGTGATTGGGCGTAAGGCCAGGCGTCGTGGTTTTGATCGTGCCGCAAGTCATCAGCCGATTTTGCCGGGTTGCTTCGGCCAGTTTCCCCCGCAATTCAGAGAGCTTCGCGGCGACATCGTTGGTCGCGGACGCCGGCTCCTTGGCAAATTTGAAAGAAAAACGCTCGATCTCGTGACCGGTAATGTAAGCCAGCATCGTGCCGGCGGAACCGCCGCGCGCGAGAGCATCAATCGGCGAATCCGCCCGCTCGGCGACCGGCCGGTCTTCGTTGCACGCCTCGCCGACGGCCTTTTCATAAAGATTCACCCAGATGCCCGCCTCTTCATTTGCCGAAGTCATCGCGATTTCCGCGTCCGTCGGCGGTGGCACTTCGACCGATTTTTTGCCGAAGCGGACGCAATAATTGCCATTCGTCGTGACGGCAAACATCGCGGCCACCTGCGCCGGGTCGCGATGCACCATGGCGCCCAGCGGCGCGAGGCAGAAACAATTTCCCAGTTTGCCCTGATGAATCGTTTCCAATTTCGGCAAGCCTTCGGCGAATAGCGCGCGGTTGGTTGCACCGGAAATCCGCTGCAAGCCCTCGCGGAACATCCGCGCCAGATCCGGCTCGCCGCGGGCCGCAAGCGCCGCAATATTTTCCGGCGTCAACGGCGGCAGCGAAGTTTTTTTCAGGCGCGACCCTCGTTTGAGCGCGGCGACGGCGGCGGCGTTTTCATTGGTCGTCCGGGCATCGGCCACCGCGACGTCGAGTTCGTTCGTTGACAAAACACCGTCGCGGTTCAAATCCCAGCGCGCAAAATTTTTCTGAACGACATCAAAGACATTATTTGTCGTCTGCGCGGCGGCGGTCGTCGCCATCGCAATTATTATTGCAAACAGAGGTGACTTTGCCCACGTGGAGCGCATCACATTTATGCGAAGCTGGGGACACCGATGTCCGTCATCAACAGCAAGCCGGGCGGCGCTTTCAAAATGCGCGGCGCGGCGTTGACCACGGAAGAGACCGTCGCGGAGTCGCCGGCGACGCCGGTGGAAATCGTCATGCTCAAGGCCGGCTCGCCGTCGATCTGGCAGCTGTCGTGCGGATTGGGCGCGTCGAGATACATCTTCAAATCGAGCGTGATCTTGACCTCGTTGCCGACGGTGACTTCGCCGTATTGATGCAGGCCGCAGCACTGGCCTTTTTTCACCTGAACGTGCGGGGTGGTGATGTCGTGATCGGCCACCATCGCCTGGCAGGTTTCGGTGATTTTGGAAATTTCCCAGCCGAGGCAATGCGCGATGAGCGCGGCCGATTCCTTCAAACCGGCGTGGCCGGCCTTGCCTTCGGAAAATAATTTTTCAAAGGCCGCCGGTTCCAAACCGCTGCCGATTTTTTTCTGCAGCGGCCCGCGCCGCGTGGCGGCGTTGACGACGCGCTGGACGTGGACGGCTTTCACCGAGCGGCAAACGCCGGTCAGGCAAATCGGCACCACATCCATCACGAAGCCGGGATTGACGCCGGTGCCGAGCACGCGGGCGCCAAATTGTTTGCAGGTGGCGTCCAATTGCGCGGCGGCGGCCGGATCGCGCAACGACGGGAACAACAATTCTTCACACGACGAAACGACGCTGATGCCGTGGCGGGCCATCGGTTCAATCTGGTCGCACGCGGCTTTGATTTTGGAAACCGACGTGTGAAAAATCACGTCCGGCTTGCCAGCGCCGGCGAGCAGTTCGTCGAGCGACCGATAAACCTTTGCCTGGGCGAGCGCGGGCAGGCCGGTGAGTTCGCCGAGCGACTTGCCGATTTTGGCCGGGTCAATGTCAATGCCGCCGATGATTTCCACCCACGGTTTGGTGGCGGCAAGTTTCAAGGTTTCAATGCCGATGGGGCCGAGGCCGAATTGTGCGATTTTCATTTATTTGTTTTTTGTGGTTTTCGAAATTTAAAAGTTTTCCATTCACTGCGCGATAATATTGGTGGGCACGACCCAGTTGACCGCGCGCGGCACGATGTATTCCAGTCCATCGGTCTGTTCCGGATGCGGGCTGATGCAGACCACTTTGCCTTTCTGATAAATGCCCGCAAAAATGGCGGGCGAATTGATTTGAATCCCCTGCGGCGTGTTGTTGGAAGCGACTTCGCTGCGGAACCACGCGAGCACGTCGTAAGGCGGCAATTCGGGCGCATTGGCCGGCCCGACAATCGGGCCTTGATGATACAGACAATCAAGATTCGTCTCGCCGCCAAGAATTTTTTCGCCCGCGGGCGTGATTTCGAGTTTCAAAACCGCCTTGCCGCGCTGCCATTTGGGCGAAAGTGTTTTGGCGTTGATAATATGCAAACTCCACGGATAGCCGGCGGTGGCCAGATACGCGCCCGCACAAATGCCGATGTAGCCGCCGCCGTTGCCAACGAATTTTTCCACCTCGGCCCGGCCCGCTTCGCCGATGGCCTTGGCTTCCTGACTGCCGCTGCCACCGGCAAAAATGACAATGTCAAAATTCGTCAGTGTGCCTTCGCGGATTTCTTCGGGCGTGATTTCAACCAATGAAGTCGGGGCGTTGGTGGCGTTCAATTGTTTCATCAAATCCGGCGGGCCGTTGCCGCCGGTGCCCGGACCTTTGTAGAGCGCAATTTTAATTTTTGCGGAAGGCTTGGCGACCGCATCCAGATTTGACTCCCCAATCATGCCAAGCTGTTTGAGGAGCTGGCGCACCATGATTTGATGTTCGCGCACCCGCAGTTCCATCGGCTGCTTGTCGGTGGTTTCGAGAATCATGGCAGGCACGTGCAAATGTTCGCCGACCGCGCGGGCGAGGCTGCCATCAATGGGCAGGTTGCGCCGAACAAATTTCCATTGTGCGTTGGTGATGACCTCATTGACCGCCGCAATCATCGCATCCGCCGCCAGCTGGCCGGCGGGAATCGGAAAACAAATGATGGAACTGCCCACGCTTTTTTCGTTGAGCTGATGAAAGTCGAATCCCTCGTGCAAATCCAGCACCCAGTCGGGCTGGTTGTCGCTGGCAATTTTCCAGATGGCTTGTGCGAGATCGCCGCGCGCCACGTTGTCGGTTTGTTTCGCGCGCGGATAATCCCGGTTGAGATCGCTCAGGTTGGTGGCCAACTCGGTGATGCGGCGCTGATGGGCGGCAAGGCCGGTGACATTGGCGCGCGGAATCACAATCATCTTTCCGTTTCGGATCGGCCACTGGCGAATGCTTTCGGCGGCCTGCGCCCCGGCAGGTTCGTTGCCGTGCACGCCGCCGATGATCATGACCGTCGGGCCGGGATTGCCGGAGTCAACGAGATAACATTGGGTGGCAAAGCGCGTGCCCGGCAACAGCAGATTCGTCGTGGTGGCAGAGATTTTTTCGACACTTCCGGCCGCCTCGCCGGGCAAGGTCGTGAAGCCCAAAGCGGTGGCGATCAGCAGCCCGGCCAGTCTGCTGCAAATGGACGAAAAATCACTAAAGCCCGTGAAGTTTTCACCCGCCGCCGTTGCTCGGTCAGTCATATAATATTGACAGGCTAGTCATTGAGGACTAGTCACTCCATAGCACAAAATCACTATTCCCAGCCGACATGATTCAACCTAAATTAATAAAGTATTCGCCCAGCAAGATGACAGCAGCTTAACCATAAAAACAGTTGGCAGCATGATCGGTCGGCACCGGAAATGGCTTCCAACAAACTGCGTGAAAAAATCAATTCAGTTTATCGGCGGCCTGAAACTTTTAAGTTTAGGGACGCTTTCGTCGTGTGGCGCTTCGAGTTCAACCAGGAAATTTATGAAATCAAACTCCGAAAAAAATAAATCCGCGGCGTTCACGCTGATTGAACTGCTCGTGGTGATTGCCATCATTGCGATTCTGGCGGCCATGCTGCTGCCGGCGCTGGCCAAGGCCAAGGCCAAGGCTTATCAAACCTCCTGCCTGAATAACCTCAAGCAGGTTGGCTTGGCGTTTCAATTGTATTCGGATGACAACGGGGATTATTGTGCGGGGCCGCTGGAGCGCCGCGTTTATGCCGGCTATTACTATTTGACAACGGCGGACCCCGCAAATTATTTGTATAGCTACCTGGCGTTGCCCAATCCGGCCAGCTTACAAAGTGTGAACGATTTGAATAAAACCGTTTCCATTTTCACCTGTCCCGCGCAGATTCAAATCGCCGTCGCCACCACCATTGTGGTTCCCGGCAAACGCGTCACTTACTCGGTGCGTGGAGCCATTGTTCCGGGTGACAATGCTTCGCGTCCTTTTGGTTATCCGGCCGGAACCACGCCACCGCTCAACCCTCCGCTGACAAAGGATCAAAAGCCGCTAAAGGTTTCGGCCATTACCCAATACACCAACAGCTTGAGCGACTGCTACGCGATGCGCGACGTGGATTTGCAATTGGATACCGACACTGCGGTCAGTTGGCAGCAATTGCCTCCGAATAATCAGATTTCGCCGACGGCGGTTCACGGCAATCAACTGCGCAACGCGATTTATTTTGACTGGCACGTTCAGGGAGTTCATGGCACCAACTACTTGAATTAATTTATAGTGGACCTTTCCGATCGTTTGATATAAAACCTCGATATACCTTAACGCACCCGTCACTTTTCCACTTGAATAACCTCATGAATACACAATTAAACCCGATGAGTCCTGCTTGGCGCCTGAATTGGTATCGGCGGCCGTTTTTTACCGCCAGCCTGCTGGTTGCCGGCGTTTTGCTCGGCGGCAATCTTCGAGCGGCGGAGTATAACTTTACCGGCGGCAGCGGCGGCCTCAATAATGATTGGGGCACGGCCGCGAACTGGAGTCCGACCGCCGTGCCGGGCGGCGCGGACGACGCCTTGTTCAACGGCACCTCAACCACCAACCTGATCCGGATTAACATGGCCGTGAACAGTGCGACGCAGCAGGTCGGCTCGATCACTTTAGGCTCAGGTCAAGCGGTCAACGTGCAAATTGACAGCCTTGCCGGCGGCCCAATCGGGACACTGCAATTGAACGGGGTTGGCGGAACGCTGCTGGCGAATAATGCCTTTACCGGCGCAACCGCCGGCGAAGAATTGATTATTGGCAGCACTGACCCCACCATCAACACTGTTCTCGGCTTGGCGGCCTCGGGTTCCATTTACGCCGGCGGCAATGTGGCTTCCTCTGCCGACCCCGGAAGAATTGAGATTTACAGCCCCATTGCGGACATTGGCGGGTCACGCAGCATCACCCTGACGGGGCCCGGCAACGTCTACCTGCGGGGAGCGAGCACCTACTCTGGGAACACGACCATTCAAAGTGGCGCGTTGGAACTGGACGCGGTGGGAACGCCCGGCAATGGTGCGGGCACCATTTATCTTTCCGGCGGCAATATCCAATGCGGTGCCAGCCGCAATGGTTACAATACCGGAACTTTCATTTCCAATCCAATTGTGCTGACGACCGATGCCCATATCTTCAATTCGGCCAGCACCGCCAACTCGACCCGCTTTATTCCTTTCTCCGGCAGCGTCACCGGGAGCGGCGGCTCCTTGATTATCTGCAACCCTACTGCGGTGGCTAACAATACCATGTGCGCCCGTTTTTCCGGGTCATTTACCAATAGTCTGCCGCTCGTTTTGGGAGACACTAGCGGCGGTATGTTTAGCGATGGCTCCGGGGATTTCAGCGCGATTGATATGTGCAACGGGACCACGAACGGCGCGCAAATGTGGAACGGAATTATTTCCGGCCCCGGCAACCTTCGCCGTTCCAGCCCCGTCCTGAGCTATTCCGGGATGCCCGGCGGCGTCGTGATTTTAACCGGGAACAATACTTTTTCCGGCGGTTCGTCCATTAACGACGGCACCTTGTTCGCCAACAATACCGCCGGTTCCGCGCTCGGTTCCGGCCTGGTGGGAGTTTACAGTCATGGAATCCTCGCCGGCAACGGCACCGTGCTCGCGGCCGTCACCAACGGCCCCGGCGGAACGATCCAGCCGGGCTCCACCGCCAACACTGTTGGCGCGCTCACCGTCAATAGTCTTTTGTTTGGACCCGCGGGCAATTACACATGGCAGATTTCTTCCGTCACGGGAACTCCCGGCACGGCGTGGGATTTGATCAATGCCGGCAGTGCCGGTTGGACGGATAACGGCAACAGCACCAACAAAAATGTCATCCATTTGAAATCGGTGGCCGTGCCGACCGGCTGGAACAAGGCAACATCTTACACTTGGATGATCATGTCCAACAACCCGGCCAACACCACGGGATTTAATGCGGCCAACTGGTCGGTGGATCCCACCTATTTTAGTGCGACCGCCGCCGGTGCCTTTAGCGTGACCACGGATGGCAACGGTTCGTTGGACTTGGTTTATACACCGCTCGCCAACACCCAACCGGTGGCGCACATGGTGATTCTGGCACCGGGCGAAACCCTTACTCCTGGCACGGCGCCGGGAAAGACCGGCTCGCCGACCGCACAATTGGCAACGGTGGGTTATACCGTTACGGTCGCGGCATTGGATGCTGGCTACCATCTGTGCACAAATTCCTTTGATAGCGTGACCGTGGTTTCCAGCGCCGCCGGCGATCCGCAGCCGGCCATCGCCCCGCTGGTAAATGGAACCAATATATTCTCCGTAGTGAACAACACCGTTGGCAACATCACGATGACGGCCACCAACTGGACGGAAGGCACCGGAGTGCCGACGGGAAGTTCGATCGTGCCGGTGAGCATCAATACCAGCACGACGACCTTGGCCAGTTCAGTGAACCCGGCCGCTCTCGGGGTGCCCATTTCATTATCAGCCACAGTTTCTTCAGCCGCTGCAACCCGCACGGGGACGGTGACCTTCATGAAGAATGGCAGCACGGTTCTCGGCACCGCGACGCTCTCCGGCAACTCGGCGTCAATAACCCTCACGGGTGGCACGGGAACCAACTCCATCACGGCGATCTACAGCGGAGACGCCGTCAACACCGGCAGCACCTCCAGCACTTTGACACAAGCCATTAATTCAAGTGGCGGCGGCATCGTGCAGGCGGGAGTGGCGGCGCTGATGCAGGACGGGCAGGACTATGCGGCGGCCGCTTCCACGCCTGGACCGGGTGCCAGCTACGCCTCAAACCCTGTGCGCGGGCCATGGTCTGTTGGCGGTGGCACCGGCTCGACTTCTTACATTAAAATTTTGGCCGGTGACTTGTCAGGTGCGACCAGCCCGGACATCCGGCCTTTGCCAAACACAGTAAATCCGGCGGCGAAGCTTTCCGTAGCCAAGGCCGGCACCTTAACTCGATATTATTACCGTGGCTTGAGCAACAATGTCACGTCCGGGGCGGCGTATTTTTCCTTCCTGTTGAACGTGTCTGTGAACCCGACCACGAGTGATGAGCTCATGGGCACCATGAATAGCGCAGAGACCATTAACCCGGCCCCGTTACCGGCACCAAGCGATCCACTATCGCTCCACGCGCGGGTGGGCGATGACTCGACGCATTTTGATGTGGGCATTCAGCGCTTGGGCGGTGTAACGGCTTGGGCTAGTGGCCTGCAGGATAACACTACCTATCTGGTGGTTTTGAAATACACTTTCGGTTCGTCCGCTTCGAACAGCCTTTACATTAATCCGATACCCGGCGGATCGGAACCCGTGCCGCAGGCGGTTGCTTTCACGGGCGGGACGGCTGAACCGGCTAACATCGGGACGGTGATGTTTTACGAGTGCGGGTCATCCCCCGTTAGCAGTTTCGGCGTGACTTCCGGGACTTACACTTATGATGTGATGCGGGCGGATAACAATTGGGCAACCGTGACCCCTACGATCAACGCCGCCACGTTGGGCGCGATGAGTCTGGCGTTCAGCCCGGCTTCGCAGAGTTTTCAGGCCAACCACAATTCGGCCTTAATCACGGTGACTTTGTTGCAAAGCAATTTGGCCTTTAATGCCACGGCGGATACTGTGGTGAACTTAAGTTCCACTTCGGGCGGCGGGACATTCCTATCGGGCGCGAATGGCACGACGGTCATCAATAGCGTGACCATTAGCAACGGCACCAGCACGGCGACCTTGTATTACAAGGATAGTGTCGCCGGCAACCCGACCATCACCGGTGCCAACGGCTTGTTGACGCCAGCCACGCAATCAGAAACGGTGACCAATCCGCCGCCGACCACGGCACCTGGATTCCCGCCGGGAAGCGTCAATCGTCTGTCCAGTGGCAACATTTCTTTGATGGTCACCGGGGCGGTTGGCGTAGCGTGGTCATTGCATGCCACCAATAATTTGACCGTGCCCAAGCCGTGGCCGACGATCCAAAGTGGCACCATTGGCAGCAGTCCGTTCACGCTTAATGACCTGAACGCCACGAATTATCCGAATCGGTTCTATTACTTCAGCGCGCCGTAAGTGACGCGAATTGTGGTATTGGAAGCGCCTCAAAAATGAGGCGCTTCCGTCAGCAATTAGGCAGATAGAAAATGACAGTCATTTGCTGCTTAGGCGCTCTTCTGGCTGACGTTGGTTGACTGGGTGGTTACATGGATATTTCTTCATGAATTAAGTCAAATGGTTACCGATTGAACATTCCCCATAAACTGCGGTTGAAAATTCTCGTTCTGGTTTTTTGCTGTGCAAAACCCGCCGTGTCTCCAGCCCAACCTTACGTCGCCGGTCAGTCATATTTTGACCGAAGCAATTATGTGGAATACATCGCCGGCGATTTGCCGATCGTGTTTTCCGCGCCCCACGGCGGGGCGCTAACACCGGCGGAAATTCCCGACCGCGTGGACGATGGTTCCGATCCCAATTATACGACCGTCACGGATTCCTACACCGAGGAAGTGGCGCTGGCTTTGCAAACGGTTTTTTGTAATTACTACGGCCACAGCCCACACGTCATCATTTGCCAGTTAAAGCGCACCAAGATTGACTGCAACCGGAGTCTGACGCAGGGCGTTTATCAAGCCAATGCCTACGCCACCATCGCCTGGAACGATTTTCAAAATTACATCAACACCGGCAGCAATGCCGCCGTCGCGCAAAGTCATTTTGGATTTTACGTAGACCTGCACGGCCAGGGCCATGCAATTCAGCGGCTCGAACTCGGCTACTTGCTGACCGCCAAGCAACTAACCAACACCGATGCCGTGTTGAACCAGAATACTTACAGGGTTCAAAGCAGCATCCGTTCGCTCGCCACAATTGTGAGCAATAAATTCTCCATGCCCTTTTCACAAATATTGCGCGGAACGAACAGCTTTGGCGCCTTTATGAAGACGCGCGGTTATCCCAACGTGCCCGACCCGGATATGCCCAATCCGGGCAATGGCACCAATCCCATCGTTTATCCCGGCGACCAGAATGCTTACTTTGACGGCGGCTACAATACCGCGGCGCATTCGTCGCAAAGCGGTGCGGGACCCGTGGACGGCCTGCAAATCGAAGCCAACATGACCGGCGTGCGCGACACCGCCGTCAATCGCACCAATTATGCCATCGCGATTGCGCAGACGCTGGATTATTTCTTCACCAATTACTATGGCCTGGATTTGCGTCTTTCCGCGCCATGCCTCTGGAGCGTCGGCTCCGGCAAATGGGCAACCGCCGCGAACTGGTCCAACAACATCTTGCCCGTCGCCGGAAATTACCTCCTCTTCAACGGCCCCGGCGGCGCGGCCAGCAACAACCTCCCTGCCTTGACCACCGGCACTGGAAGAATTTACTCGCTGTTATTTGCGACGAACGCCGGCGGCAGCTATACCAATTACGGCAATCCCCTCAGCCTCGTCGCCGGCGTCACAAATTTCTCCCCGTTTGCCCAAACCGTCAGCAATGCCGTCACGCTGCTGGCGGCACAGACTTTTTCCGCCACCAACGGCCCGCTAATTTTTTCCGGCAACATCACCAACGGCGG
>CAISEZ010000021.1 GCA_903884535.1 uncultured Verrucomicrobia subdivision 3 bacterium | reverse complement strand
GGTGTCGCTTATGCCAAACCTGCTTTTTGCCGATGATAAAAAAACGGCGGCGGCGAATGACGCGCAAAAAATGCTGAACACCCTCGGCCTGAATTTTCCGCCAAAGGCGAAGCGCGTGATTTATCTGCACATGGTCGGCGGACCGCCGCAGATGGATTTGTTCGACTACAAGCCGAACCTCGGCGCGCAGTTTGACAAGGATCTGCCGGACTCAATCCGCAAAGGCCAGCGCATCACGACGATGACGAGCAACCAAAAACGATTGCCCATTGCGCCGACGAAATACAAGTTTGCGCAATACGGAAAAAACGGAATGTGGATTTCGGAGTTGCTGCCTTGGACGGCGAAAATGGTGGACGACTTGTGTTTCATCCGCTCGATGAATACGGATGCAATCAATCACGAGCCGGCGATTACGTTCATGCAGACCGGCAACCAAAACACCGGCAAGCCGTGTCTCGGCTCGTGGGTTTCTTACGGCCTCGGTTCGATGAATGAAAATCTGCCGACTTTCGTGGTGCTGATTGCAAAGTCCACCAACACCGAACAGTTGCAGGCCATTGGCGCGCGCTTGTGGTCGGCGGGTTATTTGCCGGGCGAACACGCGGGCGTGCAATTGCGCACGGCGGGCGATCCGATTCTGTTCATCAACAATCCGCAAGGCGTGGACGAAAAAGTCCGGCGCGCGACGTTGGATGGTTTGAAGGCGCTGAACGAAATTAATTTTCGCACCGTCGGCGATCCCGAAACGCACACGCGTATCAAGCAATACGAACTGGCGTTTCGGATGCAGTCCAGCGTGCCGGAGTTGGCTGATCTCTCGAAAGAATCGGCGGCGACTTATGCGCTTTACGGCGACGAGGCAAAAACGCCGGGCACATTTGCGAACACGGCGCTACTCGCGCGGCGGCTCGTGGAGCGTGGCGTGCGCTTCGTGCAGATTTATCACAACAACTGGGACACGCACTCGAATGTCAGCGGTCGTTTGCCGTTACAATGCAAAGATGTGGATCAGGCGTGCTACGGCTTGATTCAGGATTTGAAAGCGCGCGGCATGTTGGAAGATACGCTGGTCGTTTGGGGCGGCGAATTTGGCCGCACAATTTATTCGCAAGGCGAGCTGACGAAAAACAATTACGGTCGCGATCATCATCCGCGCTGCTACACGATGTGGATGGCGGGCGGCGGCGCGAAGCCCGGCCTCGTTCACGGCGAGACGGATGATTTTTGCTACAACATCATCAAAGACCCCGTCCACGTTCACGATTTTCACGCGACCGCGCTGAAGCTGCTCGGCTACGACCATCTGAAAATGACCTATCGTTTTCAAGGCCTCGACCAGCGACTGACCGGCGTAGTGCCGGCGAAAGTAATTGATTCATTGATTGCCTAAAAATTTTCCGCCACCAAAACCGACCAATCGACATGAAAAAATCAAAGTTAAACCGCCGCGACTTTCTCAAACGCACCGGCGCGGCCACCGCGTTTCTCGCCGCCGCGCCTTACGTCATTGCGCAGGACAAGACCGGCACGCGTCCGCCGATTCTGGGCACGGGCGAACATCAATACGAGTGCCTTCACGATTGGGGCGAATTGCCCGCCGGTCACGTTTATGGCAATACGCACGGCGTGGCCGTGGATGCGCAGGGCGAAATCCACATCAAACACACCGTCGGTGCGGGCGCGAAAATTGACGACGCGGTGGTGGTGTTTGATGCCAACGGAAAATTCGTGCGCTCGTGGGGCAAAGCATACAAAGGCGGCGCGCACGGCTTGCATTTGAGCAAAGAAGGCAACGAGGAATTTTTTTATCTGTGCGACACCAAGCGCCATGAATTTGCCAAGACCACGCTCGCGGGCAAAGAGCTTTGGCGCAAATGGGCGCCGGAACAATGCACCGGCTACACGATGCCCGACGAATTTGTGCCGACGAACATTGCGGTTGCGCCGAGTGGAAATTTTTATGTGTCCGACGGTTACGGCAAGAGTTTCATCCACGAATACGACCGCGACGCAAAATATCTCCACAGCTTCGGCGGCAAGGGCAAAGAAGCTGGGCAAACCAGTTGCCCGCACGGTTTGATGGTGGATTTGCGCGGCGAAACCGCAGTGCTCGTTGTGGCCGATCGCGCGAACAACCGGCTGCAAAATTTCACGCTCGATGGGCAGCACATCAGCTTCGTCACGGAAAATGTTTTGGAGCCTTGTCATTTTCACACGTTTGGAAAATTGATGGTCGTGCCGGATTTGCACGCCCGGGTGACGTTGCTGGATGAGAACTTCAAGCTTGTGGCGCAACTCGGTGAAGGGCCGGGCTACGCGGGCATCCGCACTTTGACGCGCGACCATTTTGTTCCCGGCCAGTTCGTCGCGCCGCACAGCGCGTATTTTGACCACGAGGGAAATATTTTTGTCGTCGAATGGGTCGAGGTTGGCCGCGTGACCAAACTACTAAAAATCACCTGACATTTTGCCAGATACCCTGGCGATGATATTTCGTCGCTATGGTATGTGTATTTAGATTTGAAAAATTCCATGAAGAAAAAATCCGTATTTTGCCCGGCGCGTTACGCCAGTTTGTTTTTCACCTTGGCCACATACGCGGTTTTTGCC
>CAISEZ010000020.1 GCA_903884535.1 uncultured Verrucomicrobia subdivision 3 bacterium | reverse complement strand
TGGTGGCTCGCGCGGCGGCGGGTTCGGTCAAAACCAGATTTCATCATGGCCGTGCGGATGGCGCGCAACAATGAGGAGATTCAGGATTATTATCTGTTACCGGGCCTGGAAAACCACGGGAACCGAATCAGCTTAGGCGAACGCAATGGAATTTATCTGGATGCCTACCGCTTTGAGCAACTCGGTGGCTTGGTGGACCTGGCGGCGCGCGTCAAATTTGCGTAAGCCCTATGAACGATCAAGTCATAATCAATATCCCCATTGGCCGGATTCACATTCTCAATCACCCGCCTGACCCAAAATATTGGCTCGTTTCACTGATTAGCAAAAAGCCCGGCCATAAAAACCCGTTGCCGGTGAGGCGCACCAGCAGCGATACCGGGGATGAGGAATACGTTTTGGTCTGCGGCCACGGCCGGTTTGTGGCGTTCCTCGCCCTTGGCTGCCAGCACGTTCCGGTCGTAGTGGTCGAGGATTTGGCAGAAAGCAGGTTTGAACCAACCAGTTATTCATGATCCGACTCGACCAACCACCCGGCCTGACAATCGTGCGCCAACGCGCGGTGGCTTATGTGCGGATGTCCACCGAGCATCAGCAGTATTCCACCTGCAACCAACTGGATGTCATCAACGGCTTCGCCCGGCAACGAGATTGGGAGATTGAGAAAGTCTATTCCGACGAAGGCAAAAGCGGACTAAAAATAAAAGGTCGCGCGGCTCTGTCACAAATGATCGGGGATGTGCTCACCAAGAAAGTGAATTTTGGCCACATCTTGGTTTATGATGTCAGCCGGTGGGGCCGGTTTCAGGATCCGGACGAAGCCGCCCATTATGAGTTTATCTGCCGACAGGCCGGGGTGGCCGTGCATTATTGCGCGGAGCAGTTTGAAAATGACGGCGACCTGACGTCCACCATTGCCAAGAGTTTCAAGCGGGCGATGGCCGGAGAATACAGTCGGGAACTTTCCGCCAAAGTTTTTCAAGGTGCCTGCCGCATGATCCGCATGGGTTACAAGCAGGGAGGGAGTGCCGTGTTTGGATTGCGCCGGATGCTGGTGGATGCCCAAGGTGAGCACAAAACCATCTTGCAGCGGGGGGAGCAAAAATGCCTACACACCGACCGAGTCATTTATGTCCCTGGGCCGGCGGATGAACGGGAGATGGTGCGCTGGATTTTTGAAGCCTTTGTATTACGGGGAGTTGGCGCCCGGGCAATTGCTCGCCAGCTAAACGAACGCGGATCTGTTACGGGCACCGGTCGCCCGTGGAACGAGGGTGCCGTGCGCCGGGTGCTGAAGAACGAAAATTATATTGGCAACCTGGTGTATCATCGCACCTCCACCAAATTGTTGGGGCCACGGGTGGTCAATCCGCCGGGACAATGGGTGCGGAAGGAAAATGCGTTTCCGGGCATGGTGCCGCGCGAATGGTTTTTAAAGGCACAGCAAATTTTCCAGAAGCGCCGATGCCAGTTCACCGACGAGGACATGCTGGAAAATCTGAAAACCATTTTCAAGCAACATGGTTACCTTAGCAGTTCCCTGATTGACAAAGCCCGCCCCGGGCCAAATACCCGGACGTATCTCAACCGCTTCGGCAGCCTGTTGGAAGCCTACCGGGTGGTGGGGTTCAATCCCCCTCGGGATTATGACCATCTGGGCGTCACGCGCCGGCTATTCAAAATTAATCATGAATTGATCGCTGGGTTGATTCAGGAGATTGAGTGCCACGGTGCCACGGCCACCTGGAGTGGACGGTCACATATCCTTCATATTAACAACGAACTGCGAGTGTCGGTCATCTTTGTCCGTCACCGCGTCACGGATTTTGGCAGTTCGCGCTGGCGCATTCGTCGGCGTTCACTGGTAAAACCCGATCTCACGATGGCGGTTCGGATGGATCATAAAAACGAGCGCATTCAGGATTATTTCTTATTGCCGGCCATGGAACTGACCCGGAACGGCATGTTCCTAGCCGAGCGAAATGGAATTTATCTGGATGCCTACCGGTTCAAGAGCCTCGACTTTTTGGTGGGCATGGCGGCCCGGGTCAAATTCTCATAAAATCTATGAACACCGAAATCAAACTCATTCCCATTGACCAGATCCGCATCATCAATCCCCGCCACCGGGATCGCCGCAAATTTGAAACCATTCTCCAGAGCATCAAAAATCAGGGCCTGAAAAAGCCGATTCAGGTCAGCCGGCGCGCCCTCAGCGAGACGGGTGAAGCAGGCTATGATTTGGTCTGCGGCCAGGGGCGCATCGAAGCTTTCATCGCGCTGGGCAAAAAGGAAATTCCGGCCACGGTGGTCGAGGTGCCGCCGGAGGAACGCTTGTTGCGCAGCTTGGTGGAGAACATCGCCCGCCGCCATCCCTCGCCGATGGAATTGATTCGGGAGATCGAACGGCTGAAAGCAAAGGGCGACACCATCCAGGAAATTGCGGCCAAGCTCGATGTCAGCGACAACACCATCAAAGGGTTGACCGCGCTCAAGCGGGCCGGGGAAGAGCGGTTG
>CAISEZ010000019.1 GCA_903884535.1 uncultured Verrucomicrobia subdivision 3 bacterium | reverse complement strand
GCCGCCGGCGTGCCGGTGAACAGGATCGTTCCGAGGAGGGTCGCCCCCAAAAGCAGGGCTTGGGTGCGGATGTTAAATTTCATGTGCTGTATTTGGTTGTGGTTTGGGTTGGCCATAGGTTGAGGACTGGATTTCAGTGGCTGGATCGGTTCATTGGCTGACGCGGGCATCGAATCGGCTGTTTGCATATTTGTGTTCGGTTCATTTTTTACTGCCCCGGCTCCACGACAAATTTCAGGCACAGCCATAGATTCGGGTTCAATGGTTAATATCATCGCGCATTTTTGAAATTTGCCTACCCCGTAAAACGTGTGGGTGGGCACAGACAGTTGGCTTTTGATAAACTGCAGGCTGTTCCAAGAACATACGCATGAAAATCACCACATTTACCATGGCCCTGGCGGTTGCCGCCGCCGCCACTTTTTGCGCCCGCGCCGATTTGAAACTGCCGGCCATCTTTGGCGACAACATGGTTCTTCAGCAGCAAATGCCGGTGCCGATTTGGGGTTGGGCCTCGCCGGGCGCGAAAGTGACGGTGAAATTCTCCGGCCAATCTCACTCGACCCAGACCGACGCCGATGGCCAATGGCAGGTGCATCTGACGAAATTGAGCGCCTCGTTTTCGCCGCAATCACTGGTGATCGAAGCGGGCGAAACCAAAACCTTCACGAACGTGCTGGTGGGCGAAGTCTGGCTGGGTTCCGGCCAGTCGAACATGGAAAAGCCCATCGGCGAGCAACGCGGGCAAAAACCCTGCCTCAACGCCGAGGCTGAACTATCCGCCGCCAATTACCCAAACATCCGACTCTTCAAGGTGGAAAGGAGGCTTTCCGCCACGCCGCGAGCTGATTTGGATAAATTTCAAGGCTGGCGCGAGTGCCGCTCCAATATGCTGAACTCCGTCAGTTTTTCCGCCGCCGAATATTTCTTCGGCCGCGAAATCCACACCAACTTGAATGTCCCCGTCGGCCTCGTTGAATCGGCGTGGGGCGGTCGCCCCATCGAACCGTTCACCCCGCAGGCAGGTTTTAAGGCCGTTCCCGCCTTGGCGAAATTTATTCACACTATCAACACCAACACGCCCCTAAACAGCAACGCGCCGTCCGTCATTTACAATGCGATGATCGCGCCGCTCGCGCCCTTTGCCATCCGCGGCGCGCTTTGGTATCAGGGCGAAAGCAACCGCAGCAATACCAACTACACCGATAAAATGGTGGCGCTCGTCGGCGGCTGGCGCCAGGTTTGGCAGCAGGGCGATTTCCCGTTCTATTTTGTTCAGGTGGCGCCGTATCGGTATATCAAAACCAATTACATTGCCGCCGCCGACCTCCTGCCGAATTTTTGGCTGCAACAATCGCACGCCGCGCAGCGAATTAAAAATACCGGCATGGTCGTGACCACAGATCTCGTGGACGACCTGAATGACATCCATCCGCGCGACAAACAAAGCGTGGGCCATCGTCTGGCCCTGCTCGCGCTGAATCGAACCTACGGGCAAAGAAATTTGGTCTGCTCTGGCCCGGTTTTTCACGCAGTGAAAGTGGCCGGAGGCAAGGCCATGCTGACATTTGAACATGCCGATGGCGGGTTGCGGAGCAAGGATGGCAATCCGCTGACCTGGTTCACGATTGCCGGTGCCGACAAAGACTTCGTTCCCGCCGAGGCGAAAATCGTCGGCAATACCGTGGAGGTTTCCGCCGCCGGCATCAAGCAGCCCGTGGCCGTTCGCTTGGCGTGGAATCAAATCGCGCAGCCGAATTTGTGCAACGGTGCCGGCCTGCCCGCCGAGCCGTTTAGCACGGATGCCCCGGTGCAATGAGCCGCCGGATTCGGCCAATGCGGAATTGCACCCATATTTCCCAGTTAAAACTGGCAAACATCAAAACATGATTTGGCGACGGGGTATTTTCCAGTCCAGTTCCCGGTTTGGTCTTGATTCACCCCAGCTCGCGGACCGACCACCCTTTGCGATATTCGCGCCGCACGAAGCGATTGGCTTCGGCGAGATCGAATTTCAGCTTGCGCGCGTTCCACTGAAGCGTGGTCTGCGGGAAGTGCGAGGCCACGCCGCCAAGCAGCACGGCTTCGGTGAGCGGGCCGGCGTAGGCGAAGTTCGCCGAGGTCTTGCCTTTGCCGAGGCAGGCTTCAATGAATTGCTGCCAATGATTTGCCTCGCCAGTGTCGGGCGGCGTGTAGCCGTGAAATGTCTCCGCCGGAAAAAGTTGCGGCCGGCCCACGTGCGGCAGCAGCATCACGCCCGCCGTGCCGAAGAAAACCGAGCCTTGTTCGGGCAAGCGCTTGACGCCGATCTGCGCGGCGATTTCCGCCGGCGGTTTCTGTTCGCCGTCATACCAGGTGACGGGCAGGGTTTTCTCCGCCGTGAATTCCGTGCCGGAAAAAACGTAATGAATCTTGGAGTCGAGCGCCCAGTTCCACTGGTTGGGCGCGCTGCCTTCGGACCGGACCGAAATCGGAGCGGTCAGCTTGAGCGCGTTGAACACGGGATCATAAAGGTGGCAGCCCATGTCGCCGAAAGTGCCCGTGCCGAAATCCAACCGCTTGCGCCAGTTTCCCGGATGATAATACTCGCCGCCGATGAACGGCCGCGCGGCGCAGACGCCCAGCCACAAGTTCCAATCGAAGTCGGCAGGCACGGGATCGGTTTGGTCCGGTTTCACGGACGTGTCGCCCCAGGTCTTGTTGCTCCAGATGTGGACTTCCTTGACCTTGCCGATGACGCCGTCCTGAATCACGCGCACAGCCTTGCGGTATTGCGAAGACGAGTGAACCTGAATTCCCATCTGCGTGACGACTTTTGACTTCTTTGCGATTTCCGTCAGGCGGCGCACCTCGTAAAGGTCGTGCGCGAGCGGTTTCTGGCCGTAAAGATGTTTGCCCAGTTGCAGCGCCGCAACGCCGATGGGCGCATGCATGTGGTCGGGCACAGAAACGTTAACCGAATCAATGTTCTTCGCCTCCTTGTCGAGCAGCTCGCGCCAGTCCTGATAAATCCGCGCCTTCGGGAATTTCGCGCGCGCCTCGGAGGTGTGGCACAAATCCACGTCGCACACGGCGACAATTTCGACGTTTTTGCAGTTCGCGATCTGCGTGAGGTCGGCCCACGCCATGCCGCCCGCGCCAAAACTGGCGTGGCGCAAAACGCTGTTGGGCGACTGCGCCATCAGTCCGCGCGTGATGAATGGCGCGCCGGCGGCGGCAATGCCCAATGTCTTGAGAAACAAACGACGGGAGTAATGGTTGTTCATCAAATATCGGTGAATTTCAGTTGAGTGGTTTAATGGAAATGTTGCGAAACATCACCGGGTCGTTGTGACCGGCGAAACCGAAATGGCCGCTGGTGCGGTCCTTGCCCGGATGTTTTTTATTGCCCGCAAATTCAGTGACCTTGCTCAAATCCGCGTCGAGAATCACCGTGCCGTTCATTTCCACCTTGATGGTCGGGCCGTTGACGGTGACTTCCTCGTAATTCCACTCGCCGATCGGATGCTGATAGCCGCACTGCGCCGCAACCATGCCGTAGGCGGAACCGTGCGCCTGGCGCGGATCAATTTTACTGCCGGTAGCCCTTTCGTAATTGTCGTCGAGCACTTGAGATTCGCACATGCCGACGTAGGCGGTATCGCCCGCGCCGGGATAGCGGATGGCCAGACCGTTGTTACCGCCGGGCGGAAGCTTGAACTCCAGTCGCGCGACGAAATTGGTAAACTCCTCCTTTGTGTAAATCGTGCCGCCCTTTTTCAATTGCCATACGATGGCCGAGTTCGTCACGCGGCAGCAGTCCAGCGGCCCGGCCCAGCCGGTGAAATCCTTGCCATTGAAGACGGACTTGAAACCCTTCGGGTCGGTCCCGCGCAAAAGTTTGTCCGCCTCGTCGCTGCCGATTTCGCGGATGAAAAGATTCCGCCAGCGAATTTCGCCGCCGTGCGTCTGCAACTGGATCGGGCCTTTGGCGGGCACAGGCAGCTTGCGGTTGAAATAATTTTCCAGAATCGCGCCGTCCACGGTCTGCTTGCCGTTCAACCACACCCACACGCGCGCGCCGGCCATGACAACGCGGACGTGATTCCACTGGCCGAACGGTTTGTCGGCGAGCACGAGCGGGTCTTTGCCGGGTGCGCCGGGGCTGTTATTCCACAAACCGCCGCTGCCCTTGTCCGCGCCAAGGTTCCATTTGCCGCCGGCCTTGGTATAATCCCAAATCTGCACCTGTGGGCAGCCGCGCAGATAAATGCCGCTGTCGGCCAGCGGCACGGTCTTGTAATCCACCAGCAACTCGAAGTCGCCGTAATTTTTCTCCGTCGTCAGAAACAACCCCTTGCCGTCGTTGACCAGTTCGCCACCTTGCACGCTCCAGTGCTGGTTGATGTCAGCGAGCGAGGCGTCGTGCGTCTTCTGGAATTCCTCCGGCGGCAGCGCCAGATATATGCGCGGGTCTTCAGTGGTAGCGCCCCACCAGCCGTTCAGATCGCGGCCATTAAAGAGCGTGGCGAAACCGGGCCGCGGCGCATGGTAATGCTTGTTATCCGAGGCCATTGGTTTTAATTCCTGACAACCGGTGAGGCCGGAGGCGAGAAGAACCAGAAGGCCAATGTGATGTTTCATAATGAGCAGATGTTAGAGCTAGATTGATTTTTAGTTCAGGAATTACTTCGATTTTGGGTGGATGGAGTTCGCCAGCAAGGCACCGCGTGGCCGAGGATGTCGATGATCATGGTCGTGCGCCAGCCAAGCCGCTATTGAGCGCGTCGGCGGAATATTTCGCCAGCGATTTTTTGGCGATGGTCACCGTGTCGCCCGACGGCTGCGTCGGAAAAGTTTTGGTTTCATGCGTCCAGGCATATTCCCAATCCAGAATTTTTTTGCGAATCGGCTGCGGGTCGAATTTTTCATCCTTGCCGACGGCGGAGTTCAGCGCGTCCAGCCACATTTGCCAGCGCGTGAGATAAAATTCGCCGAGCAGGCCGTTCCACTGGCGGTTCGCATAGTCGGCCCAGCATTGCGGCACCGTCCAGTCGGTTAATAGTGCGCGGGCATTCCATTCGCACAAGTCTTTCTCCTCGGGCGTCGCGCCCCATGACTGGGCGTCGGCAGTCCATTTGCCCAGCAGAAATTCCTTCCGTGTGCCGGCCAGTTCATCCATGTCGCGAATCAGGCCGAGCATCTTGGCGCTTAACTCACGCAGTTGCGCGGCGTCCTTCGCCTGAAACGCGCGGATGATGGCCTTGTGATAATGCGTGCCGAGATCGGCCATGACCTGCCGGCCAATGTCCGCCACATCGTAGCGATACCCGTCGCTGGCGCCACACGCGCGTGCGGCATCGAGCAGTTGCTTCCATGCCGCGACAACTTTGGTTTCATCATAACGCGGCGTGGTGCCGGTGGATTCCCGGGCGACTTGGTCGGGATTTAATGACGGGCGGCCACAAATCACGGAGTTTTGGTCGCCGCCGGCATTCCATGCGGAATCAAAAAGGGTTTGCAGAGCCTGTCGTGCGGACTGGTCATTGGTGCCGTAGCGCCGCAAGGCGTAATCATTTAACCACGCGTTAAAATCAGGCGCGTTGGTGCGCCATGTTTGTTCAAACAACATCTCCCAGATTTCGGGGTGCGTGTCGCTGCCTTCCATCAAGCCGCCGATGCCGCGCATGAAACCCTTGCTGTGCCCCGCTTCGGCCAGCGCTTTCGCCGGACCTTCCGCCACATGGGCGAGTCTCGCCGAGAGATAATTGTTCCCGCCAAAATTGCGAATCGTGCCCCAAATCCACGGCGTGCCGCCGAACTGGTTTCGCAGCCGCCAGTTTTCCTTGGCGTCACAATTCAAGTCCAGCACGAGACATTTTGATTTGTCGAGCGCGTCGAGCATTGCTTGGATCGGATTTTTCATCCACGACTGAAACACCCACGTCACGTCCGGATAGGCGTTGGACATCGGCGACCACATTTCCCGCGCGCAGGCCGCCAGGTCAATGCCGTTGGTCTTGCCGCCCTCGTGGAACGGATCGGCGGCGAGAAACCTGGCGTCGCCGAAAAACTTCTTCTGCGATTTGTAAAATGCCGCCGCAAATTTGGCAAACTGCGGATCCGCCGCATCCAGCATATCCGGACGCTTCTGGGAACCCCACATTCCTTGCGGATGCACCTTGGCAGCGGGAAACCGCTTCTGAAAATCCGACGGCACGATGCCATAATAACCCTGCTGCACCGGCTCCATGCCGAGTTCTCGCATCCGCGCGATGATTTTCCGGCCAAGCTCCAGCCGCCGCTCCACGAGGCTTTCCGGCACCGGCCCGCCGTAATTCTCCATGTTCGACATAAACTGCCACGGCTGATGCGATGGCATGACGAGCCACTGGCGGACTTCCGCGTCGGTGTAGCCAAACTCTTTCAGCGCATCAATCCATACCTGTTCCTGGCCTTCGATGATGAGCGCAAGATTGACCCCGTGCATCGCGAGGTCGTCCAGCTCGCGTTCCCAGCGCGGCCAGTCCCACCACGCGAAGGTATAGCCGTGCGTGCAATAATTGTAGTCGAAGCGGAATTGATACGGACTGACCACGCGGATTTTTCCCGGCACGGCGGGCAGCGTCGCCGGCAAATTCATCTGGCTGCCGCACATCCAGCCCGGATCGGCATGGCAGAAATCGGCGAGGTAGCGTTTCAGCGCGGACGCGATGGCCACGCCGTTGTCGCCGCGCAAAACAATTTTTCCGGCGCGGCCTTCGATTTCAAAAACATCCTGGCCATTGACGGCGGGAATGGTTTCGACGACGAAATTTATCGCCTGCGCCGGAACGATCCGCGCAATCAAACCGCGCGCCGCCGTTTCAGCATTAATCTCCGATGCAGGCAACGACGTGGATGCCAGCAAGACAGATATTAAAAACGCTTTCAATTTCATTGTTAGTTTCCCAGTTTTCCGCGCAAAGTTTTTTGTTTCCGAACCGGCATTGGCTAGTCAATCGCCTTGATTTTCTGGGGATCAAATTTTTTGGCCGGCGGCGTCCATTCGGCAGGTTTGGGATGATCGCTGGTGAGCGGAGCGTCATCGCCTGATTTCTGTTGTTCTTTTTGCAACCGCGCGGTCAGTTCGGCAACTTTCGATGCGTATTCCGGCAGGTAGGCGAGGTTGGTGACTTCCTGCGGGTCGGTTTGCAGATCGAAAAGCTGGGTTTTGTTCACCTGCGGATAGCGGATGAGCTTCCAGCGCTCATCACGAAAGGCGCGTTGCACTTTTTTGTAGGCGAACATCATTTCCGGTCGGGCGCGCTTGCCCGGATCGCGCAGCGTGGCGCTGAATTCAATTCCTTCGCTGCCCTGCGGCGCCCGAACATCGCAGAGCTTGCCGAGCGTGGGCACCACGTCGAAGAGATAGCACATGGCGTCGGTTCGCTGACCGGCCGGAATGCCCGGCCCGCGGATGATGAGCGGGACCCGGATGGAATCATATTCGTAAAGGTTCTGCTTGCCGATGAGGCCGTGGCTGCCGCAGGCTACACCGGAGTCGGCGCTGAAAACGACAATGGTGTTCGTCGCATACGGCGAGGCCGCCAGCGCGTCGAGAATGCGGCCAATCTGCGTGTCGAGATAAGTGATGTAACGGTAGTATTCTGCCAGATAAGCCTTGGTTCCTTCCGGTGTGCGCGGCCACGGCATGAGCTTTTCATCGCGGACAGTCATCTCGCCGTTGTCCCACGGATGCTGTGGCAGAAAATTTAGCGGCAGCGGAATTTGGGCGGTATCGTAATTGAACGAAAAGTCCGCCGGCACGATATGCGGATCGTGCGGTGCGTCAAAGGGCACATAGGCGAAGAACGGCCCGCCCTTGTGTTCCTTGAGAAAACGAATCGTCTCGTCGGCGAAAATGGCGCACGAATGCTTGGCCCCGGTGTGTGACGGGGTGAGTTGGCCATCCACCATGTCGCTCAATTCCAATTTCAACGGATTGCCCATGCCGCCGACGAACACGGAGCGGGCGATCTGGAAACTGTGCGGCAGCGACGACGGGCCGTTGTGCCATTTGCCCGTCATGAAGGTGGTGTAACCGTCGCGGCCAAAGGCGGCGGGCCAAGTCTCGTCAAACTTTTCGTCATGCTTTAGATTCTCGGAAATGTGAAACAAGTTGCGCCCGGAGAGCAGCATCGCCCGCGATGGCACACATGTTGCGGCATTCATGCCGCCCTGCATGTAGGCGCGGTTGAAGGCTAGTCCCTCATGCGCCAGCCGGTCGAGGTTGGGCGTCTTGATGACCGGATTCCCCAGCGCGGCAATCGTGTCCGCCCGCTGGTCATCGGCAAAAAGAAAAAGAACGTTCGGCTGCGCATTGGCGGCTAGGCCGGCATCGCTTATAACCAACAGCGCCAGGAAAACGACCGTTTTTTTCATAGTATTACTTTGCAGGAGAAAAGTGTAGGATTGTCGCGGATGCAGGTGCTACTTGTAGCGTCAGGCTGCCGGAATTCTCACCTTTCATTTTTTCCCATTGCCCCGACCAGATTCCCTGGGAATCAACCGAAGCTCCGCCGAGCAAGACTCCTGATTTGGCAGCCACGTCCGATTCTTTTTGTATCAAGTCCAGCTGCCGCCATGCGCCCGAATCCGTGCCGGAGGGCAATTGAAGAGAAACCTTTGCCGATTGGGCTTTGTCGCCGTAACTTTTGTTGATCAAGGTCAGATAAAAGGAGCCGTCGCGATCCTGATAGGCGTAGGCATTGAAATTGAAAGTGGAGGCCGTGGATATCTTTACTTCGAGCGGGCGTCCCTGCGCGCCCTTACTGAAAGCCAGATACGCATAACCTTGCGGCCGGGTGACAAATCCCTGGCCATCGGCTTGACGCAGAAACGCGGCGTAATTGGGCGGGCCAAACTTCCCATCGCGCCCCACCAATTCTCCCGTGTGATAATTCACGCCCAAAATGTGATGCGCCGCCCACCAATGGGTGCAATCTAGCGCCCATAAGGTTGACGCGAAAGTGTCGCTCGAATCTTTAGCCCCACCGTCGTAGCAACTGTTCATCTCGTCAATCCGATAGGGCACGCCTTGGGCGGCCAAAGCTGCGCCGACCCGGGCAAAGTCCTTTTCATAATCGTCCTGTAGTTTGTTGCTAAGAAACCGGTCGCGAGTCGCTGGCGGATTGGTTTCGCCCGCTCGGCCTGATTTCAGAAAATAATAATGGTCACTCGCCACGGCCAGATGGCCGTCGGCAAATACGTCTTTAGCCAGATTCAGCGCATAGGTTCCGTTCGCGCTCGGCCCGTCAAACTTCGCGTTGGGCACCGCCTTCACAATGGCGTCGTAGTGCGGCTTCCATTGCGCATAAAAAGACTCATAGGTTTTAACCGCATAGAAATTAGGCTCATTGCCAATGGAAAAACTGTCGAGCAGATCTGCGTAGTGCGAGGCAATGTAGCTGGCGAGCCGCGCGGAATCGGCGGGGTCGCCATTTTTGAGACGGAACGAATAGATCACTTTCACCCCGGCCGCCCGGGCAAAGTTGAACAAGGCGTCGATATTCTTTTCCTGCGGAATCGGAATGCTCGGATCATCCACCGCATTGGCGCCGATGCGCAGGCTTTGGATGCCGAGCGTCTTGAAAATATTCACGAGCGCCCGGTCGTTGACATCGAAATAATAGTGCCCCTCCTTCGGCAGCAGCATCGAAGATTCGTAGCTCAAGCCTAAAAATCGCGGCGCCAGTTCAGCCGATTGGCCGGCACCTGCCACCGTCACCGCCACCGGTTGAGTTTGGGCGATGGCGAGATAGGGAATAAATAGCGCCGGGAAGGACCACCGGAGTAGGCTCCGCAATCTTTTCAACTGCGTGAAGTCAGAAAGTCGGTTCATAAGTTAGTTTTCAATGATGAGATTTGAATAGTATTTATAAGTTATTGTCCTGGGGAAAAGCATATCAGGTTAAGACTTTATGGCGATCTCAGCCGAAAGAAAACCGCCGGATTTGAAGACTGAAGAGGTGATGACCACTGATTGGTCGAGAATGACCCGGCCATATCTACCCAATTGATGCCAAGACCCCGCATCAGAGTATTGGTCTGGGATTGCAACACCCAGCCGATATAACTTGCCGGCCAGCTCAAATTAAGATTGGTGCTGCTGACGTTCCACGTCAGATTGGCGGGCGTCGTAGGAATGGGATTAACCACCGCCAACACGCCGTTGGTGGGATTGAAACTCCAAGTCAGGCCGTTTCCCGGCGAGCCGGTGACCGTCGCGAAGTTGCCGCTTCGAGAACCCGCACTGAACAGTTGGAAAGTTTCCCCGCCGGTCAGCGTTCCGGCGAGATTGGTCACCGCCAGCGTGCCGCCGTAGGTAAGCAATCCGGTCACGCGCACCTGATCGTTGGTCAACGGCAACTTGCTGATTTCCATTGTCGTCGTGCTGCCGGCTTGTAATGTGAGGGCGTTGCTCACAGTCAAAGTGGACATGCCGGCGATGCCGGGCGACAACACGCCGCCCGCTTGAACGGTCACCGCACCGGCGATGCTGCCGTTTCCCGCAATCGTGCCGTTTGTTGCCACCGTCACCACTCCGTTCGCCAGCCGGCTGGTGACGGCCAGCGTGCCATTGCTCACCGAGGTGGAACCGCTGTAAGTGTTGGCACCGGCGAGCGTGATAATGCCGCTCCCGATTTTCACCAGACTGGTGTTGCCGGCGATATTTCCGCCAAAGGTGGAGGTGGCATTACCTGCGCCCACGACCAGCACGCCGTTGCTTGCCATCAACTGTCCGCCGGCCACGCCGTTGAAATTTCCGAATTGCTGCGAACCGGCGAGTGAAACCACGGCATTGGAAGCAATGGTCAGGTTAAGATTGTTCGGCAGGTTATTCGACCAGAGTTGCGCGGGCTGGAGATTAAACCATTTTTGGGCCAGGTAAGCTTCGACTTGCTGGCGTTCGTCGTCCCCCAAGACCCGGCTGTAGAGAATGACTTCGGCTATCTGCTGGCCGCCGCTGCGGGAAATGGTGTTTTGGTCATTGGCCAGCCGGCTGCCTCCCAGACTGTTCTGTTGATCGATGTCGCCGCCAGAAGCAATCAGACTGACCAAATTGTAATTGGTGGACAACGGAGTAACCGTGCCG
Organism: uncultured Verrucomicrobia subdivision 3 bacterium; assembly: GCA_903884535.1. Classification (GTDB taxonomy): domain Bacteria; phylum Verrucomicrobiota; class Verrucomicrobiia; order Limisphaerales; family UBA11358; genus UBA11358. The sequence continues at coordinate 9,782 of CAISEZ010000019.1, read as the reverse complement.
TCCACCGGCTGCCCATTCAAGTAGGTAACTCCCGCGAACACCCGGGGCGAGGCCGAACTGGCGGACCAAATGGGGGCCGTGGCGCTGCCATCGGGACTGCCGCGCCGGAAATTAGAGCTCGCGTCGTCACCCAGCAAGTTGCCAGCGCCTTTGATGACCCAGAATGCGCTGCGGATGGTGTTGTAGCTGTTGGCCGCCGTCCAATAGGGCGAAGTCGTCGAGGGCGAGGCCAGTTGCATCCAGTCGCCCAGAGTGGCGCCGGAACCGGTCGGCCCGAAATCCACCACCGGTAGTCCGTTCAACGCATTGGACACCAAATGCGGCTGCTGGTTTGTGTTGTCTTGGGCGGCAAGGTAAGTCGCATTGCTTTCCGAGTTATACCAGCGCGACACCGCCCCGCTGGCATTGGTCACCATGTTGGCCACATCCGATGCGTCCCAATGCACGTCGGGACGCTGGCCGGGATTATAAACAATCGGCAAATCAGCGGAGACCGGCGGCTGATAACCCAGGATTAAGGCGCCGCCCAGGGCGTTCACGCTGCCCGCAAACGCCGGCGTGCCGTGAATAATCAAATTGCCCGCGCCCGCCTTGGCCAGGGCGATGGGGCCGCCGCGCAGAGACGTTTGCCAGAGGGTGGTGTCCGCGCTGTTGCTGATCGTCAAGGTGACCGGCGTGGCCGAACTGTTGGTGATGAAGGCCCCGCTCTCCACCAGGGCCACCGTGGCATTGTAACCCGCGAGGTCCAGCGTCGCGCCGTCGCGCACATTTACCACCCCGCTACCCAGCGCAGCGGCTGAACCCTGTTGCAGCAAACCAGACTGAATTTCCACGCCGCCTGAGAAGGTATTGGATCCGCCAAGGGTGACCCATCCACCGGCCTGCATCAGCAACTGCCCTGCACCGGATAAAGCACCCGACAAGACCAAGCGCCCATTAGTCGGCGCATAAAGAATATGACTGCCTGCGGCAAGGATCAGCGGCATCGCCACGGTTTGCGTGGCGGACGATTCTGAAACGATGTCTCCCGCCAGCGTCAGGGAGTTGCCGGATAGATTGAACACGCCGGCGCTCGTGCCGAAGTTCAGATTCACGAACGGTGTGGCGGCGGCAAAATCATTGGTCGAGGTCGTTCGGGTTCCGCCTTTGAACCACAAGGAGCTGTTGGTGGGCGGCACGCCGGTGTTCCAGTTCGCCGCCGTGGACCACTTGTTGTCCGTCCCGCCGCCGGTCCACCGGCCGGGGGCCGCCTGCGCCAGACTGGCAATTTCGCTGGCTGAAAGCGCACGGGTATAGACACGGAAATCATCCACCTTGCCATCGAAAGTGCTGTCCGCGCTGCTGCCAATCAGATTGTTGTCGTCGAGCCCCATGTCGGACAACCGCAAGGTCCAGCCGGTGTCTTGGGCGACTAGCACCCCATCCACATACATCGTGAGTGTGTTGCCGGCGAGGGTGACGGTGACATGCTTCCAGACGCCGACCGGCAAGGCATTAGCCTGCAAGTAGCGACTCGTTCCTGCGGCATTCATGTAATAAAAACGGAGCGTGGCGGCATTGGCCGGATCATTGACATAGGTGACTGGCGCGAGATAAATCAGACCGCTACTGCGACTCACTGAAAAATTGTAGGCGTTGGCAAACCAATTCGCGCTGTCCATGCGCAACCAGCAGGCGATAGTGAAGTTGCTCGATATATTTGAAAAAATGCCGCCGGGCAGTTGCGCCCAGCCGACGCCCGACGGCGTATGCAAAGCGTTGCCATTTTTTCCGGGGGTCAATTCCGCATTGCCATACAGGGCGGCATCCAGGCCGTTGCCCGAAGCGTCCGGAGTAAAGGTTGATAAAACCGCAGCGGGTCCGGGAGGAATCAGCCCGCCGTAAGTCGTGTCGAATGGATACCATGCCACCATGTCCGTGATGTTGACTGCCACCGTGGTATTCTGGTTTGAACCGCCCAGCGTCGCCACGACGGGAATGGAATAAACACCGCTGTTCGTCGGTGTCCAAGTGATAATACCCGTCGAAGGATTGACGACCACCCCCGACGGAGCACCCGCGCCGAGGCTGTAAACCACCGCCGGATTAGTGGCGGCGGTTCCCGACACGGCGGCATTAATCACCATCGGATTTCCGACGCTGTTGGTATAAGACGGCATGGCCCATCCATTGGTCACCAACACCTGGAAGGCGGCCTGATTAAAGTGTGCCGCCGGATAATCCCGGTCAAAGGCGCGCACCATGAAGTTGTAGGTGCCGTTCGTGAGACCGGTGGTGTCCCAAGTCAGCACGCCGTTGGTGAGATTGATGACCGCCCCGGCGGGCGCAGAGTCGAGCTGGTAATTAACCACTCCGCCAACCGTGGCGTAGGTCGCGGCGATGGCCGCCTGCAGTTGCGGCGCAAACGGGTTGACCACAAAATCGGGCAATGCCGGCAAAACGGGCGGTGGACCTTTGCGCAGACATACCAAATCTACCCGGTTGGTATCTCCCGCATGAGCCACGGTGCATTGAACCGTGAGCGTCACGCCGGTGGCTGCGGAACCCATTATGAAATTAACGGTGACATTGGTCCAACTGGAGGAACCGCTCACGGGCGCAGAGTTGGTCAGGCTCGCGCCCCCGTAACCGGAAAGGAGGAAATTCGCGGATGTCGCGGATTCGGTGTTGGGCACTTGAAAATAGGCCGTGGCCACGTAGCGGGTGGCGGGCGACAGATTGGTGACGGTTTGGGAAACCGTCCCGGTGCCCGGAGAAAAATCCACCCGGTAATCGCCACAAAAGGTTCGGCCTTGACTGCTAATATCCGCGGTCGCATTGACGGCCGCGGTGCCGGAAAAAGTCCAGTTGGTGCCGGTGTTATCGGAGTCCTCAAACGATCCGTTCCGGACAAGGTTGCGAAATTCAAACGGGGTCACATCCGGCAGCACCAGCAACGACGGGGCGGGCGGATTGGTGAAATTGCACCCCACCGTGAATAGCGCGTCGCCCAACTCGTAAGCGCCGCCATCGGGCGCCAAACCGGTGTAATTCGTGGTGACGCCCGAGACAAGGGCACCCTTGTCCAAATAGGGCGAAGCGGACGTGGGACGGAAATCTTGATTGGTGGTGTTGGCAAAAGCCGGGTCGGGATAATCGCTGTAAAAATTCCGCAGGTCCCAGCCGCCCGGGGCGGCCACGGGAGACAGCGGTGCGACATTGTTTGCAAACAGCGTGGCCGAGGCGGCTGTCGCCGGGTGTAAACTATAAAGAACAATGTGGTTCTTGGCCTGATACAGCGAATTGTTATAGATTAATGTGTTCCAAGTGTAGGCGAAAAAAAAGGCGTTCCCGGCCGGGATGTTATAAAAGATGTTGCGATCGTAAATAAAATCACTTACCCCCCAATCATGATAAAACCCATGGGCTTGATCGGTGCGCAGCTGGCACAAATTGTCATGGAGGACATTGTGATGCATCAGTGATCCCTGACCATCCGTGTAGTTCATGTAGGTTAAACCTATATCCTTGATATGCCACGCGGCACGATAGAGATGGTTGTATTGGAAAGCACCGCTGGTGATTTCAGGGCTGGCCAATGATCCGCCTGCGTCACAAAGCGTGTTGTGGCTGACGATCATGCGCTTGCCTATGGTGGCAAGCAGTGTCGCTGTGGAATACTGGCCGCCATCGTGCAAATAGTTATTGATCACCTGGCAGTCATTGCCGGTCATATTCAGCAGGCTATGCGGGGCATACGCAAATTCGCAGCCAATCACTTCATTGCTATTGCCGCGCAGACGGAAACCGTCGCGCAACACGCTGGATTGGGGGTAGAGGCCCCGGATAGACAGCAATCGGATACCGCTGGAAGTGGGCGTCGCTACGATAGAATTCGGACCCCAAATACCACAAGCCCAGGTGGTGAGATTGGAAATGGTGATGTAGTTGCGGTTATTAAGATCAAAGGCGAAGACCCGGGCCTTATATTCGACCGCGCCAGGCGCCGGCATCGCGCCGTCCGGCATCCAGACGTAAAGCTGCTGGTTGGTGCTGTCGTAATACCACTCATTGGTGGCATTGAGCAATGCCTTGGCTCCCCAGATGATATACATGGTGTTCGCCACCGGCGCGGCATTGGCGCCATCATCGGTGAAAAAGACTTGGTGAGTGGCTGCGGAGTAGGAATTAACCTTGGCAACAAGGTTGCCGAAATAATTGACGTTGCGACCGCACCAGATCGTGGCGCCGTTCAGGTCGGCATTGTTTGTCAATGGCAGGCTGCTGTCTTGCAACATCAAGGTGGCATAACCGGTTGGTGCTGAAACCACATTGCCGCCTTCCGACCGGGCAACGGTCGCGTAGGTGAAGTTATTGGTATTGCCTGGTGTGCCGACGTTGTTGGGCCAGCGGGCTTCGTAAGCCAGTTGGCCGTTAATAAAGACCTGGTTGCCCTGACTGCTGGCCAGGCCGGGATTGATGCCGGAAACTTTGTAAATATTGCCGCTGTCGAGCGTCCAGGAGTTCGTGACGGAATTCAGCCCGCTGATGATCACCGTCTCATTGCTGTAGCCGGCATAGGTGATGCGCGCGACGGAAGTGCCGGAACTGGCTGGCGTGACTGTTTCACGATAGGTGCCCCCGCGGATATAACAAGTGTCGCCGCCTACCATCAACGAGGCCGCCTTCTGAATCGTCCGGAAAGGAGTGGCCAGTGTCCCGCTGGCACTGTCATTGCCGTTGGTGGCCACATAATAGTTGGCGGCCTGAACGGGGGTCTCTGCCCGACCCCCAGCGATGATCAGCAACCAAAGCAAGATCACCCGCAACCGGAATGTAATCTCGATGGTTAAATCGTGATTTATCATGGTGCAGTTTTTATCGGGCCGACTTCTTCGCGCTGTCCGCGGTGAGCAAGACGGGACGCGCCTCCACGCCTTTGGTCGTGGTGACGTGCCACGGGGAATGCCACTTCTTGCGCAGGTCAGCGTAACTCACAGTATGGATACCGGGCCAACCGTAGGCGGGGTTATTGATGTAAACCACCTGCTTCTCGGCGTCGTAGCCGCTGAGCACTACGGTGTGCTCGCCGAGGTCGATGAGCGCGATGCGACCGGCGTCGAGTTCGGCGAGCAGCACGGGGAGGCCGGCGTCGAAACCGGTATCGTTGTTCGGCCATGAGCGGAATTCCCAGTCGTGACCGCTCACCGCTTTGATACCGTGCATCATGCAATCCCACGCGGTGCCAGTGCCTGGCTGGGACTGGCCATCTGAGTTCTTTTTGATGGCGTAGGGGTCCACTGGCTTGCCGAGGTAGAATTCGAGGCCCATCGCCGCGGACGTGGGGGCGCACATGTTATAGCCTTGGTCGAGGTGATGCGTGGGCTGATAGGCGAACTGTCCCGTCACTCGCGGGCGTTTTGCGAGGTCATCGAGTTGGTCTGCATCGAGCAGTTCCGCCGGCATCCCGTGTGCGCGCGCTGCCGCAAATAACTCGCGCACCCGCTGTGGATTCTTCTCCGTGCCGCCGCTGCCTTCGTGATAAATGCGCGCGACATTCTTCAGCACTTTGTGGTTCATCACGGTGGCGAGCCGGTCGATGAGTGCGCGATACGGCGTTAGCGACGGCTCGTTGAGGAGCGCCATCGCAAGAGGGTTCGCGGTCTCCGGCCCGGGATTCGTCTCGAAGGCAAGCACGGACCATTTCAGAGCCTCCTTCGTGTCAACCGCGCCGCCCACGCCATCACGGTAACACCGCGCGAGGTTATTGATGGCGAGCACATGTTTCTGGTCCGCCGCTTTGCGGTATAGCTCGCGCGCCTTCGCGCCATTCGCCGTCGTGCCCATGCCGTTCTCCACCAGCCAGCCGAGGTTATCCAACGCCTCCGGGTTGGTCGTCGCGGCCGCTTTGCTGAACCACTCGAACGCTTTCTGGTTGTCCTTCTTCCCATACGAGCCGTCGCGAAAACCGTAGCCCAGTTTGATTTGCGATTTCACATCGCCCTTCACCGCGGCCTCGATGGTTTCGGGCCTCTGCGCATACGCGGCAGTGGCGATGAACACCAGCAGCGCGATTAGCGTAAAACCCTTGCGAGAACGCCCCATGAACGAGCTTTCAGTCATAGTCATATTAAAAAGTGCTCGGGGAGACCACCAGCAGCTCGATTAGCGTAAAGCCACGGCGGTTCTTTTTGGCTTGTTTTTATATATATTTATATTCATTTATCTTGCGGGAACAGCTTAACGACCCGCACGCTTCCGCCAGGGACATCACCGGGAACCGCCACAGAAATCGTGTCGCTGTTGGTGGTAACAAGGAGTGACTGCTCGTTTCCCAGCAGTCGCGCCTGATAATTATCGGGCAATCCCGTAATGGAAACCTTCTCGATGGGTGGCTTGTTCTCACCTTTCTTTCCAGGCACCAGATAGAGGTAACGGACTTCGCCCTTGGAGCTGGCGGGGACACTGGCGGTTTCCTCGCCTTGCAAGGCGCGCGTGCCATAGATGGCTTCGCTATTGATCTTCATCCACCCGGACAACTTTTTGATGTTTTCATAGGCCTCCGGCGGAAAATCGCCGGTGGCCATGGGGCCAATGTCTAGCAGGTTGTTGATGCCAGCGGCGCGGCAGCGCACCAAATCGGTTAAGACCTCGTTCAACGGACGAAAGGGGCGTTTGGTATAAGACCAGGAATAAGCCCAGCACGAGCAAAGTTCCCCCCATTCGTCGGCTTTCAAATGAATGTTGTCAGGCAGCGTTCCCTCCGGAGTAATATAATCGCCGTGACCGTGAAAACGGGGATTGATGACAATGCCCGGCTGGAGCTGGCGGATGCGCTCAATCGGCATGATTCCGCCCTGTTGCGGACACGCAGGCACACCGTCAAACCAGATCAGATCAATCTTGCCATAGTGGGTCAGCAACTCGGTAATCTGACCGCGCACCATCTCGGCCACGGCTTGTTGATGGGTCGTAATTTCTTCGGTCGTGTGCTGGAGCGGGCGGGCTTCGTGGTCCGGCCCTAGTTCCGGCAATTTGCCGGCATATTTCTTGGCGGTTTTGGAATACATGAAATTCATGTAATCACGGTCGAAATGCCAGTCCGGTCCGGAAAAATAAAGCCCCACCTTCAAGCCGGCCGCGCGGCAGGCCGTGACATATTCCTTCACCAGATCCCGCCCGTTCATGGGGGTGTCCTGGGTGTTGAACCCGCCGTAGGCAGAAGGCCACAAGGCAAATCCGTTGTGGTGCTTCGTGGTCAACACGGCATACGTGAATCCGGCTTCCTTCGCCTTCTTTAGCCAGACTTCCGGATGGAAATTCGTGGGATTGAAATCCTTCGCCAGCGCCCAGTATCCGTTCGGGGTGATCTGCGGTGGTTTTCCCTCAAGATTGTAGTCCTGCTCCCGGATAATGCGGGCGAACTCGGCGGGATCATCCTTGATTGTTCGAGGGGGGTTAGCCCAAGCCAGATGTGCGCCCGCAATCATCGGCCAGGAGGTTTCCAGGCAACGAACGGAGGCTTCGTCCCAGTGTATAAAAAGGCCCAACCCGGCGTCCGGGAACCATTGGGCATCGGGATGCTGGGTATGCTGGTTATTTTTCTTAACTTCAACCACCCCGATTCCGGCGTGTTGCCCATTTACCTCCTGATTTTCAGCCAAGGCTGTGGAAACAGTGAGCGACAGGCAGCCAACCAAGTAAATAAGACAGATAGGATAACGCATGATTAGATCAAGATATTTGGCATGGGCGGCGCCGGTCATGCGCTCACCGGTGCCAGCAGCTGGGCGAAGTTTGTAATGTTGTTTTCATGTTGCTGCTGAATCAAAGGGTTGAGACTTTAATTCCTCAAGGTCTGCAAGGTTACCAAATAGACATCATTCTCACGCATCTCCAGCGTGCGTTGAAGATCATCACCGGCCTTGATTTCCACCGTGTCACTAACCATCGGCGATCCGCTGTTCTTTTCGTTCAGCGTCTGAACTTGCTGGCGCGTTGGGTTCGGCGGGCTGCCCAGGTCGAGAAAATCAGCATAGACATCGTTGCGCCGGTAGCCCACCGCGAAGACTTTGAGCGCATAGTGTCCGGCGGGCAGGTTCTTGATTGTCAACTGCGCTGGCGCAATGGGCTGGGCGGGCAGGTCGCGCTTGAAGTAAACATTGTCCGGGGCGTCCTGCTTGGGCGTGGTGTAGTTCCAGACCAGAGCTTGCACCCCGCTCTCGCTCCGGCAAACCGTCGCGCTTTCATCACCGCATTCCAGTTCCGTGTCGCCAAGTTCGTGCAGGAATTTATAGGCGTAATACGAGGGCTTGTGCAGTCCCTGTAAGTTGATCAGGCCGAAACCGCCATGAAAAGGCGTGGGCCCCGGGCCGGCTTCTTCAAAAACATCCGTGTAAGTCCAATAGGACATCGCCTGCGCGACGCCCGAGCAGCGCTTGAGCGTGTTCAGAATGTAGGCGGCTGAAATGTAAGAATCATGCACGGCGTCACGGCTCGAATAGGAGGTGCTCCACTCCGTGTAGAACAGCGGCAGCGTAGGCATGGCGGATTTGGCAATCTTCGCCCGCACACCGCGAACCGGCCCCGCGATGGTGTCGTCACCGGGCATCAGCGTGAGAACTTTGGTGCCGAATTCATCCACCGCCCCATGCACTCCATAGGTGTGGGTGGAAATGAAATCCAGCGGGATGTCGTTGGTTTGGCAGTGGCGAATCAGCTCAGGCACCCAGTCGTTTCGGGCGGATGATGGTCCGCCCACGCGATAGTCGGCACAGACGCTTTTGACGGACTTCGCAGAGACATCGTAGAGGTGAAAGTAATCCGCCATTTTTCCGTCAAAGAAAAGATCCGGCAAATTCGGCTCGTTCCAGACCTCGAAATACCACTGTTTCACTTCGTCGCGTCCGTGGCGTTGTTCCATGTGGGCGGTGAATTCACGGACCAGATTGCCCCATTTATCATAATCATTCGGCGGCGTCACGTTGCCCTTCCACCAGAACACCGTCTTGGACCCGCTGACCAGATCCGCGGGCATGAAGCTCAGTTCCACAAACGGTTTCATGCCGGTATCCAGAATCGCATCATACGCGAGGTCCACATACTGGAAGTTGTAAACGGGCTTTCCCTTCTCCTCGGAATAGACCGCCATGTCGTCATGAAACAGGCCGTGGAAGCGGAGATATTGAAAACCGCAGTTTTCACGCACATCCTTGAGCTGATCCACGGCGGCTTTCCGCAGGAGCTCTCCGGCACGACCGGCGCCGACACAGACGGCTTCGTAATGGGTGTTGGGGCCCTTGGGTTTTTGCCAATCCGAGGTGATTTGACGCGGTGCGGATTCGGCACCTAAAAGTGTTCCCAGCGATAAAAGGAGCGGCAGGATAATGGCTGAAGGCGTTTTCATGGCAAACAAATGACGGCCCAAGAGCGGTTGATTCCCGCCGTTTTCATTGAGTGAATGCAGCCGCCACACCATCTGGGTGCTGCTTTTGCAGCGCGATCATTATTTCGGCATAACGGCGGCCTAAAATTCGGGCGGATTCGGCATCACAGTGCAAATGGTCGCCTTTATGATGCAGTCCCTCGGCGGAAACACAGACGTAGTATTTCTCCTTCATTGCCAGGCCTTGAACAACCGCGTTGAACTTTTTCGTGGCGGCCGCATTATTGGTGTTAAAGCCTGGAAGTTCGCCGGCAATGAAAGGCAGATTCGGCGCCTTGAGATCTTTGCGCAGCAAGGTGATTAAGTCCGTCAACTCCCGGCCATAGGCATCGCTGTCATTGCGATCCGATTCGCCTTG